>JALYNE010000199.1 GCA_030773375.1 Pseudomonadota bacterium | reverse complement strand
TAAGCCGGGCGTCTACAATGTGATGTTCGCCTATCAGGAAGAGGAAGTCGGGCTCCTGGCAGGGCGCACCGCGCTTGAGCTGGTGAACTCGCTGCTCCCGCCCGAGCTCCAAGGCATCGAAGGGTTGGACCGGGTTTACGAGATCGACGGTGCGTTCGATTTCGGCCGACGCATCGACGCCCTGAAGCGGCTGGTCCGCCGCACTTCCTATGGGCCTACCACGCAGTCGCTGGTCGACGAAGCAAAGCGCCGGGGCATTCCCGTGATGCGGCTTGACGCGGGCAGTCTTCTTCAGCTCGGCCACGGCAAATATCAGCAGCGGATTCGGGCCAGCATCACCGGCAAAACTGCCCTTCTTGCGGTTGACGCGGCGGGCGACAAGAACTTCACCAAGAAGCTGCTCGGCGAGGGCGGCATTCCAGTGCCCAAAGGGGTGGTCGTCCGCAAGGTTGAGGACGCGGTGCGATCGGCCCGGCGGCTCCGCTATCCGCTGGTGACCAAGCCGCTCGACGGCAATCATGGCCGCGGCGTTACCATCGGCATCGAAAATGAGGATCAGCTCCGCTTCGGCTTCGCGGAGGCGCAGGCCCAGGCGAAGGGCCGCGACATCATCATCGAACAATTTTTCGCAGGCAATGATCACCGCATCCTGGTGATCGGCGGCAAGCTGGTCGCAGTGGCCGAGCGGATCCCGGCCCACGTCGTCGGCGATGGCGTGCACACCATTACTCAGCTGGTCGAGGAAGTGAACAGGGACCCCCGGCGCGGCGAAGGTCACGAGAAGGTGATGACAAGGATCAAGATCGATTCTCATGTCACCGAGTATCTCGGGCGTTCCGGGCTGACGCCCGAAAGCATCCCGGATGCTGGCCAGATTGTCTATCTGAGGGCGACGGCCAACCTGTCGACGGGCGGTACCGCGGTCGACCGGACCAACGAAATCCATTTCGACAATGCCGAGATCGCCCGCCGCGCGGCGATGATCATCGGGCTCGACATCGCCGGGATCGACTTCATCTGCCCCGACATTTCAAGATCCGTGCGGGAGACTGGAGGCGGGGTGATCGAGGTCAATGCCGCGCCCGGGTTCCGGATGCATATCGAGCCCTCCGAAGGTGCTCCGCGCGACGTCGCCCGCCCGGTGATCGAGATGCTCTTTCCGCGCGGCCAGCGCAGCCGGGTTCCGATCATTGCCATCACCGGCACCAACGGGAAATCGACCACCGGTAGGATGGTGAAGCATATCATGCGCTACACCGGCTGCACCGTCGGGCTGACCTCGACAAGCGGCGTCTATGTCAATGACATCCTGGTCTCCGAAGGGGATGCCACCGGCCCGCGCAGCGCGCGCCTCGTGCTGCGCGATCCTACGGTAGAGATCGCGGTTCTCGAAACGGCGCGCGGCGGTCTGCTTCGTGAAGGGCTGGCATTCGACGAGGCTGACGTCGGAGCGGTTCTCAACGTTTCGGCCGACCATCTCGGTCTCAAAGGCATCGAGACGGTGGAGGATCTGGCGGAGGTCAAGTCGCTCATCATCGAGACCGTCAGTCGAAACGGCAGCTCGGTTTTGAACGCGGATGATCCGCTCACCGTGAAGATGGCGCGCCGTGCCCGCGGCCGAATCATCTGGTTTTCTCTGAACGGCGGCCCGGATATGCCTGCCTTCCTCCGCCACCACATCGAAGATGGCGGCACGGCCATTGTTCGCGAGCCCGGCCATGAGGGCGGAACCATCGTCCAATATGATCGCGGGGTTCGCGACATCGTCATGAAGGCCGGGGACATCCCCGCCACCCTCCACGGCATGGCGACGTTCAACATCGCCAACGCGCTTGCAGCCGCGGCCATTTGCATCGCGCGCGGCGTGCCGATCCTGACGATCCGCGCAGCACTGACCAATTTCCGCTCGTCGTTCGAGCAGAATCCAGGCCGGCTCAACGTGCACGATGCCCACGGCTTCCGCGTCATCGTGGATTACGCCCACAATGCGGCCGGCCTGGAGGCACTTGGCGAAGTGGTGAAGGGGCTGAGGCACCGCTACAAACGCAGCATCGGCGTGCTTTCGATCCCGGGCGACCGACGTGACGAGGACATACGCGAGCTCGGGCGCATCGCCAGCGGCATCTTCGACGAGCTCTTCTTCCGCGAGGATCCTGCCACCCGCGGCCGGCCGCGAGGCGAGGTCATGAACCTCCTTCAGCAGGGCGCGCTCGAGGGAGGCGCCACCGCCGATCGTATTCACCTCATCGCCGGCGAGGCCGAGGCAACCGCAGCCGGCTTGCATGCCGCGGGGCCCGGTGAGCTCGTCGTCATCACCCCCACCGCGGTGGAAGCGGCCTGGCAGCAGGTGATCTCGTTCGAAAAGATCGAATCGGCAACCACCAAGCGCCCCAGTCAGTTGGTCGCCGCGGAATAGGCGAAAGGACATGTCCATGACCGGCCAGCCAGGACGCTGGGCGTTGATCCTGCACGGCGGTGCCAAGGAGATTAAGCCCGAAGAGGAGGAAGATAACCGCACCGGCTGCCTGCAAGCACTTGCCGCAGGCACGCGGGTGCTCGAGCGTGGCGGCAGTGCGATTGATGCCGTAGAAGCGTCGATCCGAGTGTTGGAAGCGCTTCCCGTCTTCAATGCCGGGCTTGGTTCCGCCTTGAATGCGGCCGGCGAAGTCGAAATGTGTGCCGCTTTGATGGACGGCAAGACGCTCGAAGTCGGAGCGGTCGGCGCCGTGATGGGCGTCCGCCACCCGGTGAGCGTCGCGCGCAAGATCCTTCCCGAGGAACCAATTCTGCTCGTGGGGGAGGGCGCCTACGATTTCGCTCGCGAGCATCATGCCGAGCTTTGCGATCCGCACGCGCTGATCGTCGAGAAGAGGAAAGAGAGTCTGGAGGCGCTGCACGACACCGTGGGCGCGGTTGCCCTCGACGTGAACGGCAACCTTGCCGCGGGAACCTCCACCGGTGGGCTCACCGGGGCGCTGAAGGGGCGGATGGGGGACAGCGCGATGCCGGGTTGCGGCTATTATGCAGACAACAACATAGGCGCCGTTGCTCTGTCGGGCCAGGGCGAAGGCATAGCGCGCATTGCCACCGCGGCTCAGATCATGGCCGCGATGGACCGCGACGGCCCGGAGGCAGCGATCGCAAAAGCACTTTCGCAGATGAAACGCGTCGGCGGCGATGGCGGCGGGATCGCCATCGGCCGACAAGGGCGCATCGGGTGGTGGCACAACAGCCCGCATTTTGCGGTCGCGATGACCGCCAGCGACATGGGTGGAGCCAAGGTCTGGCTGAACAAGCAGGAAGACACGAACCGCGATGGCTGACGATCTGCAAAGGCGACAAGGAACCTTGATCATCATCGGGGGCCACGAGGATCGCGATCCCGGTGGCGAGCGCAGCATCCTGAGGGAGGTGGCGCGGCGCGTCAGGGGCGGAAAGCTCGTCCTGGCGACCGTCGCCAGCCACCGTCCAGAGGGCTATTTCGAGGATTACGAGAAGGGCTTTGCGGACCTCGAGATCGGAAATCTCGTCGAGCTCTACGTCGAGGATCGAACCGAAGCGAGCGATCGCGAGAAGCTCGATGCGATCGACGACGCCGCCGGCATCTTCTTTTCAGGAGGCGACCAGCTCCGCATCACCAGCCAGATCGGCGATACCGGCATCGAAGCCAAGGTACGGGCCCTCTACGAGCGCGGCGGCGTCATCGCCGGCACTTCCGCCGGCGCATCGGCGATGAGCGACACCATGCTCGTTCGCGGCACAAGCAGCGAGACTCACCGGATCGGCGACCTCCATATGGCGCCGGGCCTGGGGCTCATCCGTGACGTCATCATCGACCAGCACTTCGCCGAACGTGGCCGCTTCGGCCGCTTGCTGGGGGCGGTGGCTCACAATCCGCGCGTGCTCGGCCTCGGCATCGACGAGGACACGGCAGCAGTGGTTCAAGGCGACGAGCTCCACGTCATCGGCAACGGTGCTGTTTACGTCGTGGACGGGGAGCATGTTTCCCACTCCAACGTGGCGGAAGCCCGGCCAGAACGGGTGCTCTCGATGCACGACGTGCGCGTGCACGTGCTGGGTACGGGCGACGGCTTCGATATTGCCAAGCGCCGGCCGATCCCCTCCGGCAGGGGATCCTGAGCCGGCCAGGGCTCCGTCGCGGCGCCTTCGTCGCTCGATCGGTCGCTTTCGTCACGCGCTTCTCGGAGCGGCTGCGGCCTCACCCGGCCGCGGTAATGGGTGCGCCTAGTTTGACCCAGCGCTCGGTTGAGGCGCCGAAGTTGCAGCGTTGGGATCGCGGGCGGTGAGGGAGCCGCTCCGCCGTCCAGTTTCCTGGGTTTGCCGTGCCGTCAGGTGATTCCGCCTGACTTGAAAGCACTCTAAACCCAGAGTTCGGCCCGATACCGCTCGAAGCAGCGCTTGCCGCAATTGAGGCGGATCAGAGCGCCCTCGGCGATTGCCGCCGCCCGGCGCGGATCCTCCGCCACTAGCGGTCGAAGCGCTTCGTGGTTCCAGGCTTCGCTGTGCTTGACGTCCAGCACTGCGTGAAGCTCGAAATAGCGGCGTTCGCGATGCGATAAGCCAAGCCGCTCGAGCGCCGCGGCAGTGCAGGCCGACCGGCCCGGGGCGGTCAGCTCGATCGCACCAAGCGCGCCGACCGAATGCCAAGCATAGCGGCGCGTGCTCGCCATTGCCGTCATGGCATTGGCCACAGCCAGGCTCTCCCAGACCGTTGTCTCGATGCTCGCCTTCAAGTCCAAGCAATTGACGAGAACCTCCAGCATCGGCCCGTGCATTCCCTTGGGATTGCCGCGGCCCATCTCGTCCCAATAATTGCGCGCGAGCTCCAGTTTCGGGCCGGCGGGCAGCTTCACCTGCGTCATCGCAACCAGATCATCGAAACCGGCTTCCCCGGCGGCCTCCTGTCGGAGGAACCAACGCATCTCCTCGAGCGAGGCCTGTTCCGCGATCCAGGGAAAAAGTGGATCGCCCTGCCCGGGACCTGTTTGCTTCAGCGCCTCGAACCAATCGATGAACTCGTCCGGAGTGGTCGGCGCCGCCGCCGCTTGTTCCGAGACTTCGGCGCGAAGAGCCTCCATGAACCCACCCTCCAACCGGAGCATGGTGAGGTCTCGCTCGAGAGTCTTCTGCCAGTCGTCGGACGGAAAGCCCGGAGCAAGGCGCTCGCGGTTCCAGTGGGCAAGGCCTCGCTGGAAGCTGCCAGCGAAGAATTGCGGTGCCAGTTCGCCAGCCGGTTCCGCGACAGCTTTGGTCGCCATTGAATCACTTTCTGTGGTTGAATCGCATGCGGAACGGCTGTTTTGGGAGGATGTTCCAGCTTCCCCTTTCGAACTAGATCCGCGGCTCGTTCTGGCTGGGTACAGGAAACTGTGCTACAAGACGCTACCCTAGGGATCAGTGTCTCGTCCTGGCCTTACCCAACCACTGCTGAGCGGACCCTGGTTGTTAACAAAACTTCTTAAGCCTAGATGCGCGTTTCCCCCACTCGGAGTCGTTGATGCTGACAACTGCTTTGCGTTTGCCTGCCCTGCGCCTTCCGAGAATGGAGCTCAGGCACTGGTTTGCCTCGTTCGTGCTTGCGACCTTTGTTGGGCTCAACCTCGTCGTCGGCCTCAGCATCGTCGGGCTTGGGGCGACAAGCGAGCGTGCGGCCGCCAAAGCCTCTCCAGGCCTCCCCAGCGCGCTTCGTGCCGTGCCGCCCGCGCCCGAGCCGCTTCGTTTCCAGGCCATCGCGCCGCAGGACGCAGTGGCGATCAACGCGGCCGTTCCGGTTTCGGACCTTCCCAATCCGCCGGCCCGGCCTTTCCGGCTCGCGGCCAGCACTGTCGCCGACCGGGAGCGCGCGATCGCCTGTCTCACCTCGGCAATCTATTATGAAGCTGCGACAGAGCCGCTCGACGGACAGCGGGCAGTGGCTCAGGTCGTGCTGAACCGAGTCCGGCACCCGGCTTATCCCAACAGCGTGTGCGGGGTCGTTTACCAGGGCTCCGAACGCGTCACCGGCTGTCAGTTTACCTTCACCTGCGACGGCTCACTCGCCCGAAGGCCGCTGGCACCGATATGGAATCGCGCGCGCCAGATCGCCGAGGCAGCGCTCGCCGGAGCGGTATACAAGCCCGTCGGTTGGGCGACCCACTACCATACCAACTGGGTGGTTCCTTACTGGAGCTCGAGCCTAGTCAAGGCGGCGCTTGTCGGCACTCATATTTTCTATCGCTGGACGGGTGGCTGGGGCACCGGTCCCGCCTTTCGAACCCGCTACGCAGGGGTCGAGCCGGATGTGAACGGGTTGCGGCAGTCTGCGGCGGCTGCCGC
>JALYNE010000198.1 GCA_030773375.1 Pseudomonadota bacterium | reverse complement strand
GTGCAGTGCGGAATGGATGGTGAAGCGCGCCGGATTGGTGATGAACGGCGTCGGTTCGACCGGGTTGCCCTGCACGTCGACCTTGACGAGGCTCGAGGCGGTCACCTCTCGAACATCAGATCGTAGGGGTTGAGGAGGAAATGATGCTCCGGCCCCGGCGCCCGCGCCGAAAGGTGGGTGAAGATGAGGTCGTCCCACCCATGATAGGCCACCAGCCGGTAGGCGGCGGGAAGGTCGACGCGGATCTTCCATTCTTCCTCGCTGATCTTGCCCTCGAGCGATGGAATATCCACCGAGGAAAGCGGCGCCAGCCTGTCCATTCCCCTGGAGATCGCATCGACTGTGCCCATCGCCTCTACCTCGCTCCTCGATCTTCGAACGCTATGGGAGAGATGGGGGCACGGCAACATTCATTCGATCGGCAGCTCCAGCTCCACCCATAGGCCGCTGCCCCGGACTTCGTCCTGGTAATGGAGCGTTGCCGGAGCGCCGTCGGCTTCAAACGCCTTGCGTTCCCGGTGTAATATTGGACGAAGTTCACCCTCCGGCCGCGACCTTGTCCGGATGCACTCGGCCCCTTCCTCGTCGGCACGGACCAGCAACGGATAATCGCTCAGCGGCACGTTGAAGCGCCGCACATTGTACATCTGCGGCACGAGGCAGATGTCGGCCAGCTCGAAGCGTCTCCGAACAGGAAGCGCCCGGCCAGTTCGGCAGCAAGCGCCTCCAGCGCCGCGAAGCCTTGCCCGATCCACCGCGCGAACCAGGCGTTCTTCGCCGCCTCTTCCTGCCCAAGCGGCCCCACCAGATATTTGAGCACCCGCAGATTGTTCAGCGGGTGGATGTCGCAGGCGATGATTGCGTCTGCCTTCTATCCGGCGGAATGGAGCCACCGCCAGCTTCTCCACCACCGTGATGGTAGGCCTGCTGCGGCTAAGGAAAGCTATTTAGGAGAGGGATGCCCAGCCTTGGTCCGGGCACCCTCTCTGCTTGCAGCGGGCGGGCGGTATCTATGAACGTTCTGCCTGTGGTCCCGCTCGCAAAGAGGGAGCCGCCACCGCACCTGCGTGTTGCGGATCGTCGTGAGCTCCGCACCCGTTCGCGCGAACGGCAGGCGATGCCGACGTTACTGAAGCGCTTTGGCAGCAGCCCGTGCGACAAGCGCCCCGAATGGTGGCGAACCACGAGAGGAGCACGCTGCGGAACACCGGCCCGTTCGTTGCGCCAGTTCCAAGCCAACGCCGGCCATCGAGCTCACCTGAGGGTGCACCCGATCAGCGCCTTCTTCAGCCGCCGGAACAGGCCATCGTCGGCCGTCAAATCCTCCGGCTTGGAATAACCGGCAAGCAGCTGGTCTAAAACCTCAGGCGGTATCTCCGAGGCTCTCCTCGTCTCATCTGTCATGTGAGTCTCCCTTCCCAGGTAAAACTCACAGAAGCCCACTTACACAAAATATCTGACACCCTCCTTGTCTGCCATCCGCGTGCTTACGCTCACGATGATCCAGAACACCAACAAGAACCAGGCAGCACTAACTGCTCCTGAAAAATAGAAAATCGATGTCGTCACCGGGTTCCATCCCCACAACTCGACCGCGAAAACACCGAGGAGGATGGGCATGAAGGTTTTTGCTAAGTCGAACTCAAGTCGGTAAACGACGAAGTTCCACATGGCGCTGTTCCGGTGCGACCACCTTTTCAGTTGCTTCCGTCGCAAGGTGCGGACGTAGTGTCGTAGCCACCTCATGAAATCAGTCTCCCGCCCCCGCTTCTACGGCAGTGCCTCAGCGTCCGCTACGGGTCGAACACGGACCTTCGGCTGAATGCCTGAAAGGGGTGGCAAGCGGACACTCACCCGTAATAACTTTATTCATTATCGTCCCTCAGCACTTCCTGTAGGGCTCGGCCAGCTTGTTCTTGCGCCCCGCGGTGAGCAGGCGACAGGCCAGCAAGTACGACGAGCGCCTTCCACAGTGCCCAGCCACGCGCCCTCGCCCACGTAGCTTCATCGAGCGGCAGTGCTGAGCGGAATGCGCATCGACTTTGCCGGCTCATCCACGACCAAGCAACTGCGAGGTCACACGCGGGATCCCCTACTGCCAAACAGCCGAAGTCGATGACCCCTGCCAGTTCCCCTTTTCTGACCAGCAGGTTCGGGAAGCTGACGTCTCCATGCACCCACACTGCGGATCCGTCATGTGCGGGTTCGATAGCAGCATCCCAAGCCCTGCTGGCTGCACGTGCATCGATCCGGCCCTCGAGAAGGGAAATTGCCCGACGCGCCTCGCCGTCATAGGTTGTCAGAGTGCCGCCTCGATAGAAGTTGTCCGGCCCCGGCCTCGGGCCTTCTCGGGGATCGATACGCTGTGGGGCTACCAAGAAATTCGCCAAAGACCCGGCCAGCCGGCCTGTGTCGGGTACATGCCGCACGCTCAGCGGTTCTCCGGGCAACCAGCTATAGATGGACCAATGCCAAGGATAGCCAGCACCAGGCTCTCCCATCGCAAGTGGAAATGGGATCGGCAAAGGCAGCTTGGGTGCGAGGACCGGCAGCCACCGTTGCTCCTTAGTGACCTGCCCCGCATAGGCGCCCGCACTGGGCAATCGAACCACCATGTCCGGGCCGAGGCGGAAGGTCCTGTTGTCCCAGCCCATGTGCCTGACGGGACGGATCGGAAGTTCAGCCCAGTGCGGGAACTGCGCCTCGATCAGCCGTCGGACGAGACCCGCATCTAGCTTCGAAGGAGCCGGCAGCCTTTCCATCGATCACATGAAGCACTTGGCGAGGCTCTTGGTAAACACCCAAATGTCGCCAATGGCTCAACTCGGACCTTCAGATGAATGTCTGAAACGGGTGGGAATCGGACAATCAGGCCCGTAGAGTGGCACCATGTCCTTATATCGCAAAGCATGGCTGTTCACTGGCTGGACACTGCTTGTTTTCCTGACCTCCCCGATCTGGTTTTTCGCACCTGTTGAGCGTTGGGGGATGGCAGCAGCCCTGCCGGGCATGATCTTTTGGTTCGCGCATGGAGCGGTGATGGTTTGGGTATTGAAATGCCCCGATTGCGGCTGCTCGCTCTATTTGATCAGCAAGCGATTGCCCGGATTTTACGCACCGTGGCCGAAGAGAAAGTGCAGCTGCTGCGGTTTTGATATGGGGACCTGACCTTCCAAAGCACCATCAGGTGAATGTCCGCAATGGGTCGATATCGGACCTTCAGCGTGAACGTCCGCAATGGGTGGAAAAGCAGACATCCTGCCCAATCAGCTCAACGCCTGCCTGTGGCCGGTAGCGGATCGTCCCCTTTCGGCAGCGCCCTCAAGGAAGCGGACGTTCAGCGGGCCCTTTCCACCGCATTTAACAGCATCTGCAAGCTTTTCTCCCGCGATCCGGACGTGTCCACCCGCGCATCGCTCCACGGGCAGCTGTTGTATCCCTGCTCGATTATCTCCGCCGTTCGCCGGCGCTCCCAGTCGGTGAATGCATGAGGTACAGGTGGTCAGCAGCGCAACGGGTAGCCGAGCACGACACGGGACACGAAGTTTGTCTCTTGGATTGTCGCCTCAGAAAGTGCGCGGGGTACCGTCAGGTAAGATGCGAACCAAGGCCGGTCGGGCTGCTGATATTGGTCACCGTCGATGGAGGAAGCTAGATCCTTACTCTGTTACCCCCCCGGGACGCGTGGCTTTCGGCCGAGAGCATAGTGTTCGCTCGACAGCCCGAGGCGTCGGAAAGAGGACGTCGTCGTACCGCCACTGAATATTGCCTTGTGAGCGAAGGGCATTCCAATTTTGATGTCTGCCGATACCCGGAGACCGCCCCGGATCCCTCAGCTCAGCGCTACGCTGGCAGAGACGCGTCAACAAGCCCGCCGTCGACCACCAGCGCATGCCCTATCACATAGTCGCCCGCGCGGCTGGCGAGGTAGATCGCGGCGGCGGCCACATCTTCAGGCTCTCCGATTCGTCGCGCCGGGATCACCTGCGCCATTGCCTCGGCATGGTCGCGCGCGAAGCGGTTCATCTCGCTTGCGAATGCACCCGGCGCGATCGCGGTAACGTGGACGTTCTCGCGGACGAGGCGCGCGGCCATGCGTTTCGTCAGCTGAATGACCGCTGCCTTGGACGCCTGGTACGAATAGCTCTCCATCGGGTTGAGCCGCATGCCGTCGACCGAGGCGATGTTGATCACCTTGGCGAGGCGCTCCGTGGTTGCCGCTGCGGTGAGCGGACCGTGCAGCGCCTTCGTTAGGAAGAACAGGGACTTGACGTTCAGGTCCATGACTTTGTCCCAACCATGCTCCGGAAAGTCGAGGTACTCCGCGCCCCAAGCCGCTCCCGCATTGTTGACGAGAATGTCGAGCCGCTCCTCGCGCGATGCGAGCTCGCGCGCCAGGGACTCGCAGCCTTCGACCGTCGATATGTCCATCGGTATGCCAATGACCTGATCGCCAAGCGCGGTCACAGTCTCGGCAAGCTGACCCTCTTTTCGGGCCGTGATGTAGACGCGGGCGCAGCCGGCTGCGAGGAAACCTTCCACGATCATCCGGCCAATGCCGCGCGAGCCACCAGTGACCAACGCAACGCGACCATCAAGGCTGAAGAGGTTCTTGATATCCATCTCGAAGATTCCTGCTCTTGGAGTTAGGCTAACCTGCGCCAGGCCAGATCTCCGCAGCGCGGGGCGGGAGTGCCAGAGCGATCGCTAAAGCGGCGACGACGCGAACCACGTGCTTGACCATCTGCATGTTCACCTTCTGCGGTTTGTACCCGCAATCCCTATGGACTGCTCGTAAGGTCAGGTCCGTTGCTGGTGACCGAGTGTCACATTCCCGTTACCGAGGATAACCGGGGTAACCCCGCGCTCGAAGCCCATGTCAAGTGGTGCAGGCGATGCTCAAAAATATCCTCTGCTGCGGGATTAGCAGCGGTAGTCGAACTTCGGTCGCTAACAGAAGAAGAGCAGTTCGGCTCAGGGCCTCCCCCGCCAGTGGCAAACGCACTCGTGGCCTAGCGAAAGTTCCGGAAACGGAGATCGGCATCGACCAGATCATGCGGATTGCCCCGGTGATCCCGGTGCTCGTGATCGATGATGCCGCCTCGGCGCGTCCGATCACCGAAGCATTGGTCGCAGGCGGACTGAGGGTTCTGGAAGTGACCCTCCGGACGCCCGCCGCCCTGGACGTACTCCGCAAAATGGCGGATGTTGAGGGTGCTGTGGTGGGCGTCGGAACCGTTCTCAACGAGCGGATCTCGAGCGCAGCATTGAAGCGGGAGCACAATTTATCGTGTCGCCGGGGCTGACGGAGCTGCTAAGCCGAGCAGCGGACGCCAGCGGGATCCCGTTCCTCCCGGTGTCCAACGCCGGGGATGTCATGCGAGTCTCGACCTCGGCTTGAACCGCTTCAAGTTCTTCCCGGGGGAAAGCGTTGGGCGGGATCAGCGCGCTTCACGCCATTGCGGCCCCCTGCGGTGGAGTGCGGTTCTGCCCCACCGGCAAGCGCTCAAAACGCTGAAAACCTTGATTCGTTGACATATCGCCAGCTGCAAGCTTAGCGATCACCCCAGAGGAACCAGTAGGGGAATCAAATGAGCGGTCGTGGCAACTATCGGTGGGTTTCGGCCGCCCGTTTTATGATTTCCGTGATGGCGCTGTCGTGCGGCGTTTCGGCGGCAGCGCAGGTCCAAGATCTTTACAAGATCAGCGATGGTGTCTTCGATGCAGCTGTAGATTACCAGCGCGTCGAGCTGGCGCCGGGCCAAGAGCTCGTGCTCGCCGATCTCAAGGGCCCGGGGAAAGTTACCTACTTCTATTTGACAGACAGCAGCCAGGAACATATTTCGCGCGATCTGATCCTGAAGATTTTTTGGGACGGCGCGGCGCAGCCGAGCATCCAAGTTCCGCTGGCCGATTTCTTCGGTGCATTCGAGAACAAGTCGATCGATTATAATTCACTGCCGATGCAGGTGAACCACTATGCCCATATGAGCCACCTGCCGATGCCCTTTTCGGAGCGCGCGCGCTTCGTGGTCGTCAACGACAGCGACAAGAGTTACAACAATCTCATCGCCTGGGGGATCGACTACGAGAAGGATGCGAAATTCTCATCGGAAACGAGCCGGCTGCATGCAGCCTGGAGTCGATCCAATCCCGTCAAGGGCGGCGAACACAAGATGCTCGAGATAGCGGGCAAGGGCCAGTATATCGGGAGCTTCCTGCAGGCGAACTCGAACTATGAGGGGTGGTGGGGCGAAGGCGATACGATCTTCGAGATCGATGGCCGTAAGATCACACATTCGCCCGGCACTGAAGATGAATATGGCTCGACCTGGGGTTTC
>JALYNE010000197.1 GCA_030773375.1 Pseudomonadota bacterium | reverse complement strand
CCCCGGAAAACCTCAGGCTTTGGCGACCTGCTTTTCCTCGAGCAGCTGCTGGAGTTCGCCTGCTTCGAACATCTCCATCATGATGTCCGAGCCGCCAATGAACTCACCTTTGACATAAAGCTGCGGGATGGTCGGCCAGTCGGAATATTGCTTGATGCCCTGCCGCACCTCCGAATCCTGGAGCACGTCCACCGTCTCGAACTGGACGCCCAGATGATCGAGGATGGCGACGGCGCGCGAGGAAAAGCCGCACTGCGGGAAAAGTGCGCTGCCCTTCATGAAGAGCACGACGTCGTTGGAATTCACAATGCCGCCGATGCGGTTGTTGATATCTGTCATGAACTGGTTCCTTGATCGAATTGGCGGTTCAACCCGGCACGGCGGTGGTGAGCTGAAGCGCGTGGAGCACGCCCCCCATTCGCCCGCCGAGCGCCTCGTAAACGCGCTGGTGCTGCTTGACCCGTGGCAGGCCTCTGAAGCTTTCGGAGACCACCCGCGCCGCATAATGATCCCCGTCGCCGGCAAGATCGGTGATCTCGACCACCGCGTCCGGCATAGCTTCCCGGATCAACCGCTCGATCTCTTCGGCAGGCATGGCCATCAGCCCTGTGCCTCGATGATCTGCCGACGCGCCTCTACCGTCTTATGCTCGAGCGCCTGGCGGATGCGAGCCTCGTCGCAGTCCACGCCAGCCGATGTGACATCCCCAAGGATCTTGCGGATGACGTCCCCGTCTCCCGCTTCCTCGAAATCGGCACGCACGACATCCTTCGAATAAGCCTCGGCTTCGACTTCGGTGAGGCCCATCAGCTGTGCGGCCCATTGGCCAAGCAGCCGATTGCGCCGTGCTATGATCCTGAACTGCATCTCCTGATCGCGCGCGTACATATTCTCGAATGCGCGTTCGCGGTCGTCGAAGGTGGTCATGTGGGTCCTTTGCTGCAGATCCTGCCTGTCAGATAGGCCGCCCCGCGGGCAGGTGCAACGGCCGCTACTCCATCGTAACCACGAGCTTGCCCACCGCCTTTCGTGCAGCCATGTGCGCGATCGCCTGTCCGCCCTCCTCCAACGGCCATGTCCGGCTGACCTTCGGCGCGATCTCGCCTTCATTCCACAGCGCGAAGAGGGTCTTCAAATGTGCGGCGTTCGCCTCTGGATCACGCGCCGCGAAAGCGCCCCAGAACACGCCGCACACGTCGCAGCTCTTAAGAAGCGTCAGGTTGAGCGGGAGCTTTGGAATGCCAGCGGGGAATCCGACCACGAGGTAGCGGCCCTGCCAAGCGATCGAGCGGAGCGCAGGCTCCGCGTAGTCGCCGCCGACGGGGTCGTAAATGACGTCCGCCCCATTCTGGCCGACGGCGTCCTTGAACGCTCCCGTAAGCGCCTTTAGCTGCTCTCGCTCGAAAGGCCCGCGGGGATAGACCATCACCTCGTCCGCGCCCGCCGCTCGCGCGGCTTCAGCCTTCTGATCCGAGGAGACCGCAGCAACGACGCGCGCGCCAAAGGCCTTGCCGAGCTCCACCGCCGCAAGCCCCACCCCGCCGGCCGCCCCGAGCACCAACAGCGTCTGACCCGCGCTGAGACGGCCCCTGTCGAGCAGCGCGTGGATCGAGGTGGCGTAAGTGAGGATCAGTGCCGAGCCTTCCTCGAAGCTGCGCTCGGGCGGGAGCGGGAGCGCCATCCGCGCATCGACGACAACCTTTTCGGCTAGCCCGCCGTGGCCGATCATCGCGATCACCCGATCGCCGACCGACCAGCCCCCGGCCAATTCGCCCACCTGCTCCACGATCCCGGAGATCTCGCTGCCTGGCGCGAACGGCCGCGGCGGCTTGAACTGGTAACGATCCTCGATGATCAACACGTCGGGATAATTGATCGCGCAGGCCTTTACCCGCACCAGGAGCTGCCCCTTTCCGGGCACTGGATCCGGGCTTTCGTGGAGTTCGAGCGTGTCGGGACCGCCAGGCACGCGGGAAAGGAGCGTCTTCATCGGCTTGTCTTCAGGTCCATCATTGCGCCTTGGCAGTGTTCATGGCGCCGGCGCGGTTCAGAACCTCGCGCGGGATTCGATGGTGCGCGATGACCTGCTCGTTGTCGCGCAGCCCGCGCAGTTCGCGCTGGATCAGGAAACCCCACACCGCGTCAGCCGCTGCGGTGAGAAGGCGCTCGCGCTGGTCGCCAGGCTCCGCTTCCCGCAAGGCTGCCAGAGCAGCCTCGACGCGGCGCGCGCCATCGCCCAGCGCCGCGGCCATTTCGCCGCGGATCTCCGCTTCCACTGCTCTATGCCGTGCCTCTCCGACCCTGCGCATTTCGGCTCCTCGGGGCTCCAGCCTCCGCTGCGCCCCAACGACCGTCAGGCGAGATAGTTCGCCGTGGTCTTTGCCGCCACTTCCTCGGGGGTCGCACCGGGCGCAAGCTCGATCAGATTGAACGGGCTCGAATGATCCGGGCGCTGGAAGACCGCCAGATCGGTGATGATCATGTCGACCACATTCTTGCCGGTGAGCGGGAGCGTGCATTCCGGGATGAACTTCGGATCGCCGTTCTTGGACGTATGCTCCATCACGACGATGATCTTCTTAACGCCGGCGACGAGGTCCATCGCGCCGCCCATACCCTTGATCATCTTCCCCGGGATCATCCAGTTGGCGATGTCGCCCTTTTCCGACACCTCCATGGCGCCGAGTACGGTGAGGTCGATATGGCCGCCGCGGATCATGGCGAAGCTGTCGGCCGATGAGAAATAGCTGGAGCTCGGAAGCTCGCTGATCGTCTGCTTGCCGGCGTTGATGAGGTCGGGATCCACTTCGTCCTCGTAAGGGAACGGGCCGATGCCGAGCATGCCGTTTTCGGACTGGAGCGTCACCGTCATGCCCGGTGGGATGTTGTTCGCCACCAGAGTGGGGATGCCGATGCCGAGGTTGACGTAATAGCCGTCCCGCAGCTCCCGCGCCGCGCGTGCGGCCATCTGATTGCGGTCCCAGGCCATTATGCCGCCTCCCTCGGACGCGTGGTCCTGAATTCGATTTTCTTCTCGTAAGGCGCGCCGAGGATCAGGCGCTTCACATAGATGCTGGGCAGGTGGATGCCGTCCGGATCGAGGCTTCCCACCGGCACGATTTCCTCCACTTCAGCCACGCAGATCCTGCCCGAAGTGGCGGCCGGCTGGTTGAAGTTCCGCGCGGTCTTGCGGAAAACGAGGTTTCCCGCCTCGTCTGCCTTCCAGCCCTTGATGATCGACAGGTCCGCACGAATGCCGCGCTCGAGGATGTACGTTTCGCCGTCGAATTCCTTGTGTTCCTTGCCTTCCGCGACGACGGTGCCGACACCGGTCTTGGTATAGAAGCCCGCAATCCCGGCGCCGCCCGCCCGCATCCTTTCGGCAAGCGTTCCTTGCGGACAGAATTCGACTTCGAGCTCGCCCGCCAGGAATTGCCGCTCGAACTCCTTGTTCTCGCCCACATAGGACGAGATCATCTTCTTCACCTGGCGGGTCCGGAGGAGCTTACCGAGACCTTCATTGTCGATGCCGGCATTATTGGAGGCGATGGTGAGCCCTCCGACGCCGCTCGCCTGGATGGCGTCGATCAGTCGCTCCGGGATTCCGCAGAGGCCGAAGCCGCCGGCGCAAATGGTCATGCCATCAAACAGCAGGCCGTCCAGCGCATTTTCGGCATCGGGGTAGATTTTCTGCATGTGGCGCTCCCTTGGACGAGCAGCGATAAGCGCGGCAGCGCCTTCCGGTCAAGAACCTGAACCAGCTTTCAACTTCGCGCCGCTCACGACCATTCCGGGCGAGCCCCGATAGGGCAGAACTTAGCCCCCAAGCTTCGCCAGCACGCCCTGGAGCTGCATCGCCGTGGACATGTCGCCCTCGATCTTGAGCTTGCCCGTCATGAAGGCAGTCATCGGGTCCAGCGTCTTGTCGCGAAGCGCCTGCCAGTCTTCCCAGCTCACCTTGATGGTCGTGTCGGCGGGCCCATCCTGCTCGGTCACCTGGTTCGCCGTCCCGTCGAGCATGATTGCGCCCTCGGTCCCGAAATCGATCTTCACGCGCTTGCCGGGCAGCCAGGCGCTTCTTTGATTGAGGGCTGCAGCCATTTCGCTCTTGATCATCGATCGCTCCTGATGGTTTCGCCCCACCTACTTTCGGCGGGCGTCACGTCAAGCGGGCGCAGAGTCTCCGTGGCTCCACTCTCGCTCGACACGAGCGGGAGCGGCGCGTAATCCGCGCGCTTATGACAGATCCTCGGACCGGCGGCCGCATCCTCGTGGACAACCTCCTGGCGCAGGGCTGCGAGCGCATCTTCACGGTCCCCGGCGAAAGCTTCCTTGCCGTGCTCGATGCGCTGCACGACACGCCTCAGATCGACCTCGTCGTATGCCGTCAGGAAGGCGGGGCGGGGTATATGGCGGAGGCCGATGGCAAGATGACCGGCCGCCCCGGCATTGCTCTGGTGACACGCGGCCCCGGCGCAACCAACGCTTCGATCGGCGTCCATGCTGCTTTCCAGGATTCGACGCCGATGATCCTGTTTGTCGGTGACGTCGCCCGCCCGGACCGCGACCGCGAGGGTTTTCAGGAGGTGGACCTGGCGGCGATGTTCGCCCCGCTCGCCAAGTGGGCGGCGCGGATCGACGAGGCGCGCCGCATCCCCGAATATGTCGCGCGCGCTTATTCGACGGCAATGGCCGGCCGTCCGGGCCCGGTGGTGCTTGCTTTGCCTGAGGACATGCTCCGCGACGAGGTGATCGCCGTTGATCGGCCGAAGGTCTGCCCTCCGGTGCAGCCTGCCTGCGCAATGGCAATGACGACTTTGATGGGGCTTCTCAAGGATGCCTGCGCGCCGGTTGCCATTGTCGGCGGGGCCGGCTGGGACAAAGGCGCCGCGCACCATTTCGCCGACTTTGCCGAGCGCCTCGGGCTTCCCGTAGCCGTCGCGTTCCGCCGGCAGGACGCGATCCCGAACGCCAGCCCGGTTTACGCGGGCAATCTCGGCTACGGACCAAATCCAAAGCTCGTCCAGCGCATCCGGCAAGCGGACCTCCTGCTGGTTGTGGGGCCGCGCCTGGGTGAGGCGACCACCGACGGCTATACGCTTGTAACTCCCGACCACCCGGATCAGACGCTTGTCCACATCCACCCGGATCCCAACGAGCTTGGCCGCGTCTACCGCACGGACTTCCCCATCTGCGCGGACATGCGCGAGTTCGCCGAGCTTGCCGCCGCCTGGTCGGACGACGAGATCGTGCCCTTCTCGGCCGGCGCCGAAGCGCACCGCGAGTGGCTGGAATGGTCAACGCCGCAGCCACGCGATGCTGCGCTCGACCTCGGCCCGGTCGTCGAGCACATGCGCGAGACGCTTCCCGCCGACAGCATCCTGTGCAACGGGGCCGGCAACTTTTCCGGCTGGTGGCACCGCTACTGGCGCTACGATGTGCTCCCCTCGCAGCTTGCCCCCACCAACGGCTCGATGGGCTATGGCATGCCGGCCGCTGTTGCGGCGGCGCTCCGCTTCCGGGAGCGACAAGTCATCTGCGTTGCGGGCGACGGCGATTTTCTGATGAACGGGCAAGAGCTGTCGACGGCGGTCCGCTACGGCGCGGACATGCTGGTTCTGGTGATCGATAATGGCAGCTACGGCACCATCCGCATGCACCAGGAGCGCGAATATCCGGAGCGGCTTTCCGGCACCGGGCTCTTGAACCCGGACTTCGCCGCTCTCGCCCGCGCATATGGCGCCTGGGCAGAGACGGTAGAGCGAACCGAAGACTTCGCGCCCGCACTGGAGCGCGCCCGTGCCCAACCCGGCGTGAAGCTCCTCCACCTCAAAACCGACGTGGAACAGATCACGACGGCCACCACCATCTCGCAGATACGCGCGCGCTCGCCCCGCTAGACGCAGCTGGATTTCGCTTAGACTGCTTGTCAGTTAGGTGGAATCACCTGACGGCTCGGAAAGCACGGCAAACACAGGAAACTGGACTTGGTTCGGTTCAATCCAACCGGGAACGAAGATCAGAGCCCGAACGGATAAGTCTCGTCTTCGCCCGGCAACTGAGGTCCGGGCAGCGGCGTCACGGCGTTCGTTTCGTCGAACCAGACCCAGGCGTCGAATTGCTCGGGCAGCACCGCCTGGGCATAATGGCTCCAGCGCTCCGTCATCGGCCGGTAGATGACGCCGATGAAGCGCTCCAGCCGCGGCTCGAGCAGGGCCTGCGTGAGGCGTTCGTCCCGCCCTTCACGCAGGTCGAGGAAAAACCGCTCGACGCCCGAATCGTGGGACATCCGCTCGTAGCTTCCGGCAAGCGAGGGCCGCACCTGCTTCACCTCCATCGGATCGTCCC
>JALYNE010000196.1 GCA_030773375.1 Pseudomonadota bacterium | reverse complement strand
TTCCTCGAGAAGGTTCTCGGCGCCGAGGGCGACCTCGCCAAGCTGCCGGAAGCAGAGCGGCAGGCCTATGTCGATGAATGGTCCGAGCCCGGTGCTCTGACGGGAATGATCAACTGGTACCGCGCCATGGACATCGTAGTCCCGGAGCCGGGGGAAAAAGCGCGCCTGCCGCTTTGGACGCACCTCCCCTTCCCCAAGGTCAAGGTGCCAACGCTGGTGATCTGGGCAATGAAGGACAAGGCGCTCCTCCCGGTGCAACTCGAAGGGCTCGTCGACCTGGTCGAAGATCTGCGCATCGTGACGGCCATGGAGGCGGGCCACTTCGTCACCTGGGACGACCCCGAAACAGTGACGAGCGCCATTCGAGACTTCATCGCAGACACGGCGGAAGCGCGGTGAGCCCCCAGGGCAAGCGCCGATAAGGCTTGGGTTCTCAGACCCTCGCCGCTATGCCCCGCCGGCATGCCGCAGACTCGCGCCCGTTCCCGCTCCACTGCCCGCCTCGCGGCAGTCCAGGCGCTCTACCAGCGCGAGATGGAGAAGACGCCGCTCCCCTCGCTGCTCCACGAGTTCCACCATCACCGCCTGGGCGCCACGATCGAGGACGTCGAATATGCCGATGCGGAGGTCGGCTTCTTCGATGACATCGTGCGCGGCGTCGATGCTCGCGCCGCGGAGATCGACGGTCTCATCGCGAAGAAGCTTAGCAAGGACTGGTCGCTGGAGCGCCTCGACCGGCCAATGCGCCAGATCCTCCGCGCCGGGTCCTACGAGCTCCTGGCCCGGATCGACGTTCCCACCGGCAGCGTTATTTCCGAATATGTCGATGTCGCCAAGGCCTTCTACGACAAACGCGAAGCCGGTTTCGTGAACGGCATCCTCGATGCCGTCGCCAAAGAGGTCCGGAAGTGAGGGATATCCTCCCCCGCTGGGGGAGGACGGCTCCGAGCCCATTGAAGCCGGCGGCACTGGCTCCGGCGCGATGCCACCACCATCGCTCCGCATTCGCGGGACGGCTCCCGTGACCGGCGAATCCTCCTTCATTTCCGCGCTTCGGGCGATCGCCTCCGATCCGGCCGCGCGCGGGCTCATCGACGATGCCGCGGTGCTGGAGGTCGGGGGAAAGAGCCTGGTGCTGACGCACGACATGATCGTCGAGGGCGTCCACTTCCTTTCGGGCGACCCCGCCGCGGACGTCGCCTGGAAGCTGGTCGCCGTGAACATCTCCGATCTTGCGGCCAAGGGCGCGAGCCCGCTTGGCCTGCTCCTCGGCTATTCGCTCACGAGGACCAGCGACTGGAACGAAGCGTTCCTGGTCGGGCTCGGCGAGGCCGTCCGCGCTTTCGAAGCACCGCTGCTCGGCGGCGACACCGTGGCCGCACCGCCGGGAGCACCCCGATCGCTCGGGCTCACCGCGATCGGCGAAGCGGCGCGACCAATCCCTTGCCGCGCGGGCGCGAAGGCGGGCGATGCGTTGTGGGTGAGCGGCTCGATCGGCGACGCCGGCGCCGGGCTCCGCATCGCCATCGGCGAGCTTCATGGCGACCCCGCTCTGCTGGCGCGATACCGGCGGCCGCAGCCCCGCCTCGCACTGGGCCGTGAGCTCGCGCCGATGACCAGCGCAATGATGGACGTGTCGGACGGTCTCCTCATCGATGCGGCGCGGATGGCCGAGGCAAGCCGCCTTGCGGTCCATGTCGATCTCGGCCGCCTTCCGCTGTCGGAGGCGCTCGTTGCCGCGGTGGGAGACACACGAGCGAGCCGGCTCGACGCAGCCATTGCCGGGGACGATTATGAGCTCCTGTTCGCACTTCCTCCCAGCGAGGACCGGAGCCTTGGCGCGATTTCCGCTTCGCTCGCGCTGCCGCTGACCCGCATCGGCCATTTCGAAGCCGGCGCCGGCCTCCATCTCGCCTGGCAGGGCGCGGCCGTCCCACTGCCGCCGCGGCTCGGCTACGAACACACGGTTTAGCGCCTCCCTATGCTGCCGGGCACCGGCCAGCGGGCAGTGCGAAGAGGTTGAAAGGCCAAGTTTTGCAGCCTAAGAGCAACCTCGACCAGAGCCGATCCGCGCGGGCCGCTTAGAGCTCGCCGGCTCAGGAACAGGGGGAGAGAAAATCAGATGACCGTTGTGCTTATCGCCATAGCCTGCGGCCTTGCCGCCGTGCTCTATGGGGTCGTCACCAGCCGCCAGGTGCTCGCCGCGTCGGCCGGCAACGCGCGGATGATCGAAATTTCCGGCGCAATCCAGGAGGGCGCCAAGGCCTATCTCGGCCGGCAGTACACCACGATCTCGATCGTCGGTGCGGTGGTTGCAGCTCTCGTCTTCGTCTTCCTTGGCCTCACCGAAGCGATCGGGTTCGTGATCGGCGCCTTTCTCTCCGGCGTCGCGGGCTATATCGGGATGAACATCTCGGTACGCGCCAACGTCCGCACCGCGGAAGCGGCGCGCACGACCCTGCAACGCGGCCTCACCGTCGCCTTTCGCGCAGGTGCCGTCACCGGCATGCTCGTCGCGGGGCTCGCGCTTCTCGCCATCTCGGTTTATTTCTACGTTCTGGTCGAGGTCCAGGGCGCCGATCCTGCCAGCCGGGATGTGGTGGACGCGCTCGTCAGCCTCGCTTTCGGCGCTTCGCTGATCTCGATCTTCGCCCGCCTCGGCGGCGGCATCTTCACCAAGGCCGCCGACGTCGGCGCCGACCTCGTCGGCAAGGTCGAGGCCGGGATCCCCGAGGACGACCCCCGCAACCCCGCCGTGATCGCCGACAATGTCGGCGACAATGTCGGCGACTGCGCCGGAATGGCCGCCGATCTTTTTGAAACCTATGTCGTCACGGTGGGCGCCACCATGGTGCTGACCGCGCTTCTCGTCACGGGCACCCGCGCAGAGCTTACCGCGCTGATGTCGCTGCCGCTCATCGTCGGCGGCGTCTGCATCCTGACCTCGATCATCGGCACCTATATGGTGCGCCTCGGCCGCGCTCAGTCGATCATGGGCGCGCTCTACAAGGGCTTCTGGACCACGGCTGTCTTGTCCGTCCCGGCGCTCTACTACGTCACGTCGCAGACGCTTGATCAGGGCATGAACACCGTCATCGGCGGCGCCCGCGAAGCGGTTGGCCCCGAAGTCGAGGGCCAAGTGGCCGCTCAAGCGGGCAGCTTCACCGGCATGGACCTTTTCTGGTGCATGATGGTCGGCCTGGCGGTCACCGGGCTGCTCGTCTGGATCACCGAATATTATACCGGGACCAAGTTCCGGCCGGTGAAAAGTATCGCCAAGGCGTCCGTCACCGGCCACGGGACCAACGTCATCCAGGGCCTAGCCATCAGCCTTGAATCGACCGCGCTGCCGACGATCGTGATCTGCGTCGGCATCATCGTCTCCTACCAGCTTGCGGGGCTTATCGGCATTGCCTTTGCCGCGACATCGATGCTGGCGCTTGCCGGCATGGTCGTCGCTTTGGATGCTTACGGCCCCGTCACCGACAATGCCGGCGGCATTGCCGAAATGGCCGGCATGGAGGACGAGGTTCGTACCCGCACGGATGCTCTGGACGCGGTCGGCAACACCACCAAGGCCGTCACCAAGGGCTATGCGATCGGCTCGGCTGCCCTTGCCGCGCTCGTGCTGTTCGGGGCCTATACGACCGACCTCCAGCACTTTTCGACGGAACTCGGCATCGGCCCCGCCGGCGTCGATTTCTCCTTGTCGAACCCGTACGTGGTCGTCGGCCTTCTCCTTGGCGCGCTCCTGCCTTATCTGTTCGGCGCGATGGGCATGACTGCGGTCGGCCGTGCGGCCGGCGACGTCGTGATCGACGTGCGCGAGCAGTTCCGCACCAACACGGGGATCATGGACGGCACCTCGCGGCCGAATTACGCCCGCACCGTCGACCTCGTCACCAAAGCAGCGATCAAGGAGATGATCATTCCGTCGCTGCTGCCGGTGCTGACGCCGATCGTCGTCTACTTCGTCATTGCCGCGATCGCCGGCCGTGAGCAGGGCTTCGCTGCCCTGGGCGCGCTTCTCCTCGGTGTCATCGTTTCGGGCCTGTTCGTCGCCATCTCGATGACTTCGGGCGGCGGCGCCTGGGACAATGCCAAGAAATATATCGAGGACGGAAACCACGGCGGCAAAGGATCCGAAGCGCACAAGGCGGCGGTCACCGGCGACACGGTCGGCGATCCTTACAAGGACACTGCCGGCCCTGCCGTCAATCCGATGATCAAGATCACCAACATCGTCGCGCTTCTCCTGCTCGCGGCGCTGGCTGGCGGCTGATCAGGAACTCGCTCCGACAGCAATAACCCCGCCGGGAGAAGTTCCGGCGGGGTTTTTCTTTGCTGGCGCGAACCTGGAGCATCGCGCGGAAAGGTGGGAACCGGCTTTTCGCAAAAGCGGTGCGGCCACAAAGGGTTAGAGCAGACCCCGCTAAATCCGACCCGTTCGCCCTGAGCCTGTCGAAGGGCTGTCCTTCTTTCCCTGCAAGGAGCAAACCCCCGTTCCCGGTTCAATCGCGAACGAGTCGAGGGTGGGGTGGACTTTGCTTCGCCGTCGCGTCCCCGCCCTGAGCAGCCGCCTTCCCTTTTTCCTGGGCTGCGGTTATGGCAGCGCAACATTTTCTGTGCCCAAGAGGATTGATGGCCAAGGAAGAACTACTCGAGATGCGGGGAACGGTGGTCGAGCTGCTCCCAAACGCCATGTTCCGCGTCCGCCTCGAAAACAATCACGAAATCCTCGGCCATACCGCCGGCAAGATGCGCAAGAACCGCATTCGCGTGCTCGTCGGCGACGACGTGCTCGTTGAGCTCACTCCCTATGATCTGACCAAAGGTCGGATTACCTATCGCTTCAAGTAGCGCGGGACCGCTCGTGCGGCTCGTCCTCGCTTCAGCCAGTCCCCGCCGGCTCGATCTTCTCGCGCGGATCGGGGTGACGCCCGATGCGGTGGCACCGGCGGACATCGACGAAAGCCCGCGAAAGGGCGAACTCCCACCGCTTTACGCCTGCCGCATGGCCGCCGAGAAGGCCGCGGCCGTCGCGCGCCGGGAGCCGGATTCCCTCGTTCTCGCAGCCGACACGGTAGTCGCTGCAGGCCGTCGCATCCTCGGCAAGGCGGAAAACGAAGCGGAGGCGCGGGCGACGCTCTCGCTGCTCTCCGGCCGCAGGCACCGCGTGCTCTCGGCCGTCACTTTGATCGATGCAAACGGTAAGGCGCGCCACCGCCTTTCGACCAGCATCGTCGCTTTCAAGCGCCTGAGCGAGGCCGAGCTTTCCGGCTATCTCGCCAGCAGGGAGTGGGAGGGCAAAGCGGGCGCTTACGCCATCCAGGGCCGGGCCGAAGCTTTGATCCGCTGGATGTCGGGCAGCCATTCGGGAGTGGTGGGTTTGCCGCTCTTCGAAACCCGGGCGCTCTTCGCGGCCGCGGGCTACCCCCTTGGCTGAGTGGCTTTACGAAGAGGGGATCGGCGAGAACAGGGCCGCGCTCGTCGGAGGCGACCAGATATTGGAAGCCGAGATCGAGCTGCCCGGCCAGCACCGTGCCGGCACCGTCGTCGACGCACGCCTCACCGCGATCCTTACCCCCGGCCGGCGCGGGATCGTGGCGCTCGCAGGCGGCGGCGAAGCTTTGCTGGAGCCCGTTCCCCCTTCGCTCACTGAGGGCGCGGCCACACGCGTCGTCATCGTCCGCGAGGCTGTCGCGGAACCGGGCCGCGCCAAGCTCCCCAAAGCCCGCGTCAGCGAAGCAGCCCCGCGCATGGGCCTCTCGCTCCTGCAGCGGACACGGGCGACCGGCGCGCGTGTCACCGAGCTCAGCCCGCACGAGCAAGACCGATTGGAAGGAGCCGGCTGGTCGGCGGTGATCGAAGCGGCGCTGACGGGGGAAATTCCCTTCTCCGGGGGAGCGCTGCGGATGGCGCTCACACCGGCCATGACCTTGTTCGACGTCGACGGCGCACTCGAGCCCGCGGCCCTCGCCGTCGCCGGCGCAAGGGCGGCGGGCCTCGCCATTCGCAGGTTCGGCCTCGGCGGATCGATCGGCGTCGATCTTCCGACGCTTGCCCGCAAGGAGGACCGGCAGGCAGCGGCTGCCGCGCTCGACGCCGCCTTGCCGCAACCCTTCGAGCGTACGGCGGTGAACGGCTTTGGCTTCCTGCAGATCGTGCGCAAGCGCGAGCGTCCTTCCGTGCCGGAGATCGTGCAGGGCGATCCCGTGGGCGCCGCGGCCCGTCTCCTCCTCCGCCGGGCGGAGCGCGCGCCCGGTGCAGGGGAGCGCGTGATCGAGGCTGCCCCTGCCGCGGTCGCGCGTATCGAGGCAAATCCCGATTGGCTGGAGGCGCTTGCCCGCCGTCTGGGC
>JALYNE010000195.1 GCA_030773375.1 Pseudomonadota bacterium | reverse complement strand
GGGCGTCAGCGCCGCGATCGAATTCAGCGCACCGCGAAACTTGAAGGCGCCGCTCCGCTGCAAATTCTCGCACTTGAAGAAGGTTTCAGCGCCGGCGAGTGCGTTGAGGCGGCTGGAGGTCAGCACCGGCGTCCGGTGCGCGACGCCTTTTATCCGTTCGGCCGCAAGGACGACGTCGACATAATCGGGGGAAGCGGGATGCGTGGACATGAAGCACTCCCTAGCCGGGCCACCCCCGCCCGACTAGCCGTGTGGGGGTAAGACGAAAGCCGGAGCATTCGGGCAAGGCAAGGATCGATGTTGCCCAGTAGCGAAGCGAGACCTTTTCCCGCCACCGCCTGGACACCTCTCTTTTCGGGCTCGTTTAGGATCGCCGGCCGCGGCCGCGCACCTGTTTTAAGCCGAAAGTTCGAGAAATTCCCTGTTTTCGCGAAAAGCGCGCCGGCTGCTGCAGGGCTTCAGGAAGTGGCGGGCCATGCTGATCTGCACCATCCTGCTCTCTTGATGCGGCGCTTCTGCCAGAACTTAGAATAATTTCGTGCGTCGACGGGCCGGCAACCAGTTCGTTTGAGAAGGGGGGAGTTTTTCAACACAATCCGCCGATAGCGGACGTTCAGCACTGCGACCGTGCCTTCGCAAACCGGACATTACGTCAGCTCAGCGATGGGGTCTGTTTTGATGTGCTTGGCCCACCGGAGATACCGAACCTTCATGAAGAAGGCACTGAAGCGCTGTTCCACCAGTGCCGCACCGTCTCATGGCAGATGTCGATACCGCGCTCGAACAGCAGGTCCTCGACCTTCCTCAGCGACAGCGGGAAGCGGACATACATCATCACCACGAGGCGGATCACCTCAGGCGGATGAACTGAAGTAGCGGAACGGACTGAGTGGCTTCTTCGGACGAGGCATGAATCTCCCCTGCCCTCAGATCCTTACCAGCCGGTGCATTTGCTCTGACAAGCCCATCCCCACTCTTTACCTGCCCTCCCGTTCGCCTCGGGGCCGTGGACGCGGACGGTCCAATCTGGTTCGCCGAAGGTCCTAAGATGTAACAGGAACCACAGCCTACTTGCTTTTTCTCTTGTCGCGATACGCGGCAGTGAGCGCCGAAACCAGACGCTCGTCAACTAGGCCCGGTGGGTTCCCCGCGTAGTTCAGCGCCTTGTCCTGGCGAAACTTGTCGACCGCGGCGACGGCTTCGGCGTCATATTGTCCGAAGTCGCGCTGGTAGTCGGCGGCCAGCCGCCGTGCCTCCGTTTGCGCCTTATCGAAGGCGGCGGGGTCTGTCTTGCGCAGTTCCTGGTTGCGCAGCGCGTTCACGGCCGGCGCCGCGGGGAATGCGGTAAGCGCCGGGCGCCAATAGCCCAGCGTGTGGAGCATGCGCTTCAACTCGACGACGTCGGGACCCTCAATCCGCGAGAACGTGCGGTAACCAAGTCGGCGGCCAGTGGTGTAGTAGATCCGCTTCATCTCGCCCACGGGCTCGGCGTGTTCGCCGACGTCGATCGCAAGCGTGATGTGATCGCCACCGCGACCTGGGTCATTGGGGTCGGCCACTTTGATCGCTGCCGACTGCAGGTTCCCCCAGCGCCGGTCACCGCCCTTTGCCTGCCCCGCTTCAAGCGCCAGGATCATGCGCTCGGCCAGCGGCATGCCGATACCGTCGGTGGACTCGAACGTCTTCGCTACTGCCTCCACCACCTCAGGGCCGACCATGATGTTGGCCTGCACGGTGTAGTTGAGGCCCTGGCGGCTGCCGGCCCAATCGCCGTTCCCCTTGCCCGTATGGGCCGCGGCGCGGCCTTTCATGTCAATCATGCCGAGTTGTCGCGACTCGCGCGCCTCGTCTGCCGACAGCAGCTGCGCAATCGCCTCGCGCGGCTCCACGCCCTCGGCCATCAGATCTAGGCCACGCGTCCCGTACTCGACCATCGTCGAGGCCTGGGTGCAGACGGCGCCGACGCCGGCCCGCACCCAAGGCACCGCGCGGCCAACGAACGGGACGCGCGTGGTGACGGCGGCGCCGGATTGCCCGGTGACAGGGTCCACCGCACAGAGTGAGAACGTGGAGTACTGTGGCCGGCCTTCTTCGTCGATCGTTACGCCGTCTGGAGCGCGATGCTGTGCCTCCGCAGCGCCGAGCGGGAGTGCCAGAGCGATCGCTAAAGCGGCGACTACACGGACCGCGTGCTTGACCATCTGCATGTTCTCCTTCTGCCCTTTGTCCCCGCAATCACTATGAACTGTCGGTGAAGTCAGGTGCGTTGCTCGTGATCGAGTGACACATTCCCGTTACTCGTCCGCGTCGATCCTTACCTCACTTCACGGTCCATGCCCTCCATCGCTCAACGTATCGCCCCACCCTCGACGGAAGCAACGTCTGAAAACTAGCGACGCGGGACCCAGCGGCTGAATATCTCGACGTAAAGGGAAAGAGTGTCGGCCCATAGGCGCTCAGAGACTGCCCCTAGATTCCGCCTGCGGATGGGGGAATGATGTCTCTCGCTATCCGCCGGACGACCCCGTTTGGCAGCCGGAAAGCCACCAATTCGCGGCGGCGCCAGACGATATCTCCCCGCCAGAGCCGAGTTCGCTGACTGACTGGCGGTGCTGTCAGTCTAATCGCAACTTGTCTCCGATAGGCGCAGCTCTCTCCTCCCCTGCTACTCCTCAGGCCATGATCGACTGCCACTCGGCAAGGGCTGCCGAGCGGCGTTGTTTGTAGATCTGTCGATCAACAAGGTGGCGTTCCTGGTTGAAGTGGTTGTGCATGCTGGCATGGACGGAGGCGAACTTCTGTAGGCTCTTCATTCGCCGGAACCTCAGCATCGCCCGCTCTCGTCGTCGGAACGGCAGATTGCTGTTCTCCACCCGGTTGTTGGCCCAGCGGCCGACCTCTTGGCGATCCTCGCAGCCGAGCCCCGCCATGGCAGCCTTGTAGGAGCGAAGGCCATCGGTGGTGATCGCCTCAGGTGAGCCGTGGCGCTTCAGCGCCTTCTTCATGAACCTCAGCGCTTCCGCCTTGTCTCTGGTCTTGGTGATGTAGCTCTCGAGCACCTCACCTTCATGATCGACCGCGCGCCAGAGGTAGACCATCTCGCCATTGAGCTTCACGTACATTTCGTCGAGATGCCATCTCCAGTGTCGGAAAGCTCGCATGCGGCTCACCCGCTGGCGGCGGATGTCCGCTGCAAAGAGCGGCCCGAACCTGTTCCACCAGTGCCGCACCGTCTCATGGCAGATTTCGATACCGCGCTCGAACAGCAGGTCCTCGACATTCCTCAGCGACAGCGGGAAGCGGACATACATCATCACCACGAGGCGGATCACCTCAGGCGGATGAATTGAAGTAGCGGAACGGACTGAGTGGTGTTGTCAGACTAAATTGCAGGCCGGTTACCGTTCTGGTTAGAGAAGCGCCGACGTCAGCAAGAATCCCTTATGTTCCTGACGCAATCCACTGCTGTTCCCACTGAGGCGGGATGAAGGTGGTCGGCGTTGGGGGTTCCTGTGAGGAATCTAACCAGATGCTGGTTAGTCTGACAACACCCTCCAACGAATGTACGACGACCCGGCTACCGCTCCCGCGGCCCTTCAGCTATGTCCCTCCTCGACGTAGCCCGGGAGACGTTGATGCTGGTTGATCGCCGCCACTTCCTGATGGGTTCCGCCGCGATCGGCGGGCTCGGGCTCGGCGGGTGCGCGACGGGCCTTTCGGGCGGCGCCTCTTCCGAGGCCGCAAGCCTCCGCGCGGTTTACGACAGCATCTTCGAGCGCATGCTGCAGGCGTCGCCCGAGCTTGCGAGCGAGCTCGGCCTCGACACCGGCGCAAGGGCCGCGCTCAAATACCGGCTCGGCGATGCCTCCCCCTCGGGCAAGCTCTCGATCTACCAGCCGATGGTGGAGGCGCTTCCCCAGCTCGCCTCCTTCGATGCCCCGCGCCTCCCGCCTGACGAGGCGGTGCAGCTCCAGACCGTCCGCTGGATCGCCGAGCGCGTCCGCGAGGCCGCTGCTTTTCCGTTCGGGACGATCGGCGGCTACAATTATCCGGTCCCTTACGTCCTCAGCCAGTTGACCGGCTCCTATCAGGAGGTGCCGGAGTTCCTTGCGAGCAAGCACAAGATCGAGCGGCGCGAGGATGCCGAAGCCTATCTGGCGCGGCTCGAACAATTCGCCCGCAACGTCGTCCTCGAAAGCGAGCAGGCCCGCGCCGAAGCTGCACGCGGAATCACGCCGCCGGCCTTCATCAGCGACAAGGCACTGGCCCAGACCCGCACGCTCGCCAAGCAGCGCGGCGAAGCCTCCGACCTCGTCCAGTCGCTCGTGCGGCGGACGCGCGAACGCGGCATCGAGGGCGAATGGGGCCGCCGGGCGACAGCGATAGTCGACGGCCCGCTCGCCCGTGCCCTCGAGACTCAGATCGCGACCTTGAACGCGCTCAAGGAGCGTCCTGGCCCGGTCGGCGCCTCCCGCCTTCCCGGCGGCGAGCGCTACTACCCGCTGCTCCTCCGCTTCCACACCAGCACCAGCCTGTCACCGGAAGAGGCTCACAGGATCGGCGTCACCCAGGTTGCCGAGCTCAGCGCCGAAGCCGATCCGCTGCTTCGCCGTAAGGGGCTGACGCAGGGAAGCGTCGGCGCCCGCCTCACCGAGCTCGGCAAGCAGGAGCGCTACCTTTATCCCAACACGGACGCCGGGAGGGCGCAGCTCCTCGATGACGTCAGGCGCCAGATGGCGGCGGTGCGCACGCGCATGCCGGAAGTCTTCGCCACCATCCCGCGGTCGCCGATGGAAGTGAAGCGGGTGCCGCCGGCGATCGAGCTAGGGGCCCCGCGCGGCTATGCCGAGTGGCCCAGCCTCGACGGCTCGCGCCCCGGCGCTTACTACATCAACCTCGTGGACACGCGCATCTGGCCGCAATGGGCGCTTCCGACACTCACTTATCACGAGAGCATTCCCGGCCATCTCTGGCAGGGGTCGATTGCGCTCGAGAATGAGGCGATACCCCTCCTCCACCGCAACCTCGGCATTCCGGCCTATGGCGAAGGCTGGGGCCTTTATGCCGAGCAGCTTGCCGACAAGATCGGCATGTACCGCGATTATCCGATCGGGCGGATCGGGATGCTCCAGTCCTTCCTTTATCGGGCGGCGAGGATCGTAGTCGATACGGGCATGCATTCGATGGGCTGGAGCCGCGACCGGGCGATCCGCTACTTCGCCGAGAATGTCGGCCTCAACCCGATCGCGGCCGAAAGCGAGATCGATCGCTACATCGTCTGGCCCGGCCAGGCGACGAGCTATAAGATCGGCCACAACGAGTTCGTGCGGCTGCGCGAGCAGGCGAAGGCCGAGCTCGGCGCGCGCTTCGACCTCAAGTCGTTCCACGACGCGGTCCTCCTCGGCGGGAACATGCCGCTCGAGATCCTCGGAATCGTCGTCGCCAACTGGGTGGCGTCGAGAAGGAACGCCTGAGGGTCTCCCGGCTCCGCGGGGCTAGCGGCTCTTGCCGTCCGCCCGCTTCGCGTCTTCATTCGCCTGAACCGCGACATTGCTTGCTCCCGTCGTCGGAACGGCAGATGGCTGTTCTCCACCCTCTTGTTCGCCCAGCGGCCGACCTCCTGGCGTGCCTCGCCCGAGTTCCGTCATTGCCGCCCTGTAGGAGCGAAGGCCATCGGTAGTGATTGCCTCAGGCGAGCCGTGGCGCTTCAGTGCCTTCTTCATGAACCTCAGCGCAGCTGCCTTGTCTCTGGTCCTGGTGATGTAGCTCTCGAGCACCTCACCTTCATGATCGACTGCTCTCCAGAGGTAGACCATCTCGCCATTCAGCTTCACGTACATCTCGTCCAAATGCCACTTCCAGTGCCGGGAGCCTCGCATGCCGCTGACCCGCTGCCGGCGGATGTCGGCTGCGAACATCGCCTCGATTTTCAATTCAGCTCGCCTGGGCGGACGCAGGGGGAGTTAACTGGGCAGTGCTTTGATCGAAAAGTTACTAATGAAGCTGCGGCTTCGGGATGATCTCAGTGAGGAAGAAGAGGAGGCGCAGTTTCTGTTCGGCGCGCCATAACCTCGTGTCATATTTTACCACTGGGCGGCTTAATGTGGCGCGCGCGCAACAGCGCGGGATTGACGGATCGGGCGCGCCGGTCGAGCTTGCCGGAGCCTTTGCCGCTGGAGTTGTGATGCCGTCCGTTCCGCCCGCTCGTGAGGATCATCTTCTTGGCTGACGCAGGCGTCGACGCGCCGGCCGCGGTGCAGAAGGGAATCCGCCGGCAGGCGATCTACGTGCTGCTCGGTTTCTCCGCCGGCCTCCCCTTGTACATGTTCTCGACCGTGCTGGCGCTTCGGCTCCAGGCGCA
>JALYNE010000194.1 GCA_030773375.1 Pseudomonadota bacterium | reverse complement strand
CGACGGCGTTTGCCGCCGCGCTGAGAGCGGCCGAGCTCGGCAAAACAGCCGTCATGACCGAGGTCCGTACGGTTGGCGGCACCTGCGTCAACCGCGGCTGTCTGCCATCCAAAAACCTGATCGAAGCGGCCAAAATCCTGCATGACGCGCGCAACCCGCGCTACCCCGGTCTGACGCCCTGCGCTATGCCATTCGACTTCGCCCAGCTTATTGCTGGCAAGGACGAGGTGATCCACGTCTACCGCGACAAGAAGTACAACAGCATCGTCGACGAGTCCGGCGCTATCGAAATCGTGCACGGGCGCGCCCGCCTCGCCGACGCGCATACCGTGGAGGTCGCGGGACCAGAGGGCGTCCAGCGTCTCGAGGGTGGACAGATCCTGGTCGCGCTTGGTTCCAGCCCGGTCATCCCGCCGATCGCGGGCCTGCAGGATGTGCCCTACATCACGAGCGATCTCCTCACCAGTGAGGAAGCTATGGAGCTGAAAGAGCTGCCGCGCTCGCTGATCATCATCGGCGGCGGCTACATCGGCCTGGAGCTTGGGCAGATGTTGCAGCGCTTCGGCGCCGAGGTCACCCTGCTCGAGCGCAACCAGCACATCCTCTTCCACGGCTACGAGCCGGAGGTGGGGCGTACGTTGCAGCCATTACTGGTCGAGGAAGGGCTGGCGATTGAAACGGACGCGAACGTGCTACGGGTGCGGCGCGAGGGCGCTGGAGTCGTCGTCACCGCGCGCAGCGGGCCGGGGCGTGCCGCTCGTGAGCGGGAATTCCGGGCCGAGAAGCTGCTCGTCGCGACTGGCCGCAAGCCCAACACGGAGCACATCGGCCTGGAGCAGGTCGGCGTGCGCACGAACGGTCGCGGCGAGATCGTCGTCGACGAGCATCTGCGCACGAACGTCCCGCATATCTGGGCCGCCGGCGACATCATCGGTCCACAAACTGGGAGCCAGATGGCGACACCTGTAGGAGCACGTGATGGTGGGATCGTCGCGGAGAACGCCTTCAGCCAGTTGGGCGCAGCGCTACGCCGCGTCGACCATCGCGTCATTCCGCGCACGATCTTCACCGATCCGCAGGTCGGCGTGGTAGGCATGACCGAAGCAGAAGCGATTGCCGCCGGGCATCCGTGCTGGTGCAACACGGTCCCGATGGAACTGGTGCCACGCGCCGGGGCGATCCGCGACACGCGCGGCGTGATCAAGATGGTCGCCGATGACGATACCGGTGAAGTGCTGGGGGTGTCGATGGTGGGCGTCAATGCCGGCGAGGTTATTCACGAGGCGGCGATGGCGTTGCGCTTCCATGCGACCGTCGACGACTTCATCGACCTGATCCACGTCTACCCGACGATGGCCGAGGCGCTCAAGATCGTCGCTATTTCCCGCTATAAAGACCCGGCCAACCTGTCCTGTTGCGCGGAGTGATGGCCGGGGTCTTGGGCCGGAGGATGGTGCGGCGCCTGGCCGCAGTGCTGCGCGCCTACGGTGACGTGGCGCGCAGCCCGACGTACTTCCCCCTCTGGCTCGCTCAGCTCATCTCCAGCTTCGGCGACACGCTGCATTACATCGCGCTGGTCGTGCTCGTCTTCCAGCTGACAGGGCGCGGGGTGGCGGTCGCCGCCCTTGTCGCCGCCGAGATCGTGCCCGTGCTGCTGCTCGGCCCGGTAGCCGGCGTCATCATCGACCGCTTCAGTCGCAAACGGGTGATGATCGCGTCCGATCTCGTCCGTGCGGCGCTGGTCCTGTCGCTGGTCTGGCCGCAGGGCGCGTGGCATGCCTACCTCGTGGCTGCCAGCCTCGCGGCGGGCAACACCTTCTTCAATCCGACGGTGCAGGCGGTCATCCCGGCACTGACGACCGAGGAGCAGCGCCTGGCGGCCAATTCCGTCGCGTGGTCCACGGGGCGGTTGGTCCAGATCGTCGCCTCGGCCGTCTCCGGCGGGCTGATCGCGTTCCTGGGCACCGGTCCGGCGTTCGTCCTCAACGCCGCGAGTTTCGTCGTCTCCGCGCTGCTGCTCGTGCGTCTGCCGGTCCCTGCGCACGCCGGCCAACTTGGCTCCGGCGCCAAGCGCGGCCTGGGGTCGTACTTTGGTGAGGCATGCGCGGGCCTGGTGTATGCAGCGCGTGACCATTTCGTCTCCCGCCTGCTGCTCGTGCAGTCGCTGGCCTCCTTCGCCGTCGGCGCCACCGGCGCCATGCTGGTCGTGCTCGCCGAGCAGCATTTGCGCCTGCCGGCCGCAGGGTTTGCCTGGCTCATCGGCGCGATCGGCGTGGGGGCGCTCCTCGGCCCGTTCATCCCGAACACGCTGGCAAAGGACTATCGGAATGCGCGCTGGCTCTTCGTCCCCTACGTGATCCGCGGCATTGGCGACGTGTTGATCGCGGTCTTCACCCCACTGCCGATTGCCCTGCTGATCCTCTTCATCTATGGCTTGAACACGTCGACCGGCATGGTCGTCTTCAACTCAACGGTACAAGGAGCCGTGCCGGATGCTGTGCGTGGGCGCGTCTTCACACTGCTGGATGTAAGCTGGAACGCGATGCGGCTGCTCTCACTCGCCCTTGGGGGATGGCTGGTGGACGCGGTCGGTATCCGCTCGCTCTTCTGGGGCGGCGGTACGTTGCTCGCCCTGTCCGGTCTCCTTGGGCTGGCACTCCTTAGCCGCCATGACTTTCGCACGACGGTCTCGTCGTCCAGATAGGGGTGACAACATGCACACGGGAATTTTGTACGCTTACGACGCTCTGAGCTCTCCTCGAGACCCGACTGGGGCCGTGTTTGTGGCGGGAGTGCTACGAACAGCGGTGTACGGGCTGCAAACGATGGTCACATTGTCGTGCTGAGCGGGTTTCAGCGGCGTCCTACGGGCGGCTCTGCTGCCGTGCATCGAGGAGTTGAATCTTCTACACACGGCTTCCCAAATGCACTACATGCGCTTAGCGTACAAAATTCCCGTATGCATGTTATCACCCGAGGTAGGCGAAGTGCCAGACAGATGTTGCTTCCCCGTGGTCGACGTGTGCCTGGACCCGAAAGAGGTCGCTAACCTCGCGACGCCTCGCCGTGTTCAGGACGATTACCGGTATGCCGTCGCGCGTGATCCGCGTGGCCAGGAGCGGGATGGCGGTGGCGCGAAGGTGCTGGACCAGAGTGCAGGTGCACGCATCGTCGGTAGCATCAGCCATACTGGGTTCCTGTGCTGGGAAAGAGCTGTTTCCGCCAGGCATGTTGCGTGGCCTGCGGAGCGCATCGCAGACGGCTGCGCTATCGCCGATCGTTGCATGCACCACGCGCTTCGCAGCACTGCACGGTAGGCCCAAACCTAGCGAACGTGTCACCAGGGGCAAGATACCACCACTGAACTTGACCATAAAGCAGGAGCAGAAGCCTTCCCATGCGTTTCCTGCTGTTGCGAGGCACAATCTGGCCCTCGGCCGGGACCATATGCGGTCAGAATAATGCACGAGAAACAGAATCACGCCTGCAATTGGAGCTCGGCACAGCCAAATTTGCTCAAGGCCATATACATCCGCCCGCCGGATACGCTACCAACGGCGGTCCTATCGCCAAAACAACGCTGTATGTTGCCCCTGGTAGCGGCCTCGCTAGGTTTGGGCCTATGTGCAGATCGGCGAGGCCTTGGTGATCAGCCCACGCACGGTCGATGCACACGTCCGCGCGATCTTTGGGAAGCTGGATATGCGCTCGCGGAGTGCTGCCACCCACATCGCCCTGCAACACGGGCTCATCTAACCCGCCTCTGTGTGCTTTCACTCGGTTCCTTAAGGATGAGCAGCCGGGCTTGCGCGGCATGTGCCATCCAAATATCCCGAACTCTCCCGATGTTGCATGGCTTGTTGTCGCCTACACTTTGCACATACACTGGGCGATCCTCGCAGTGAGACAAACACACGGCAGCAGTGAAAAGGGAAGCAATGATCCAGCACGAAGAAAGCATGCATCTCAACCGTCCCGTGGACCAGGTCTTTGCCTTCGTGGCGGATAACCACAATCTCCGCACGTGGCAATCCAACCTCATCGAAAGTGAGCCATTGGCTGATGAACCGCTGCGCGTCGGGTCACGTTTCCGTGAAGTGCGGCGCTTGGGGCGGCGACCAACAGAGATTCACGCAGAAATGACGGTCTTTGAGCCGAACAAACGCTTTGCCACAAAAACCCTGAGTGAGCCGCGCGTGACGGTCAACTATGACTTCGCGGCAGAGGACGGCGGGACCCGACTCACCTATACGTTTGTCATGCGCACCGGCGGGATGATGCGGCTACTCGAACCGTTAATCGCACGCTCGATCAAGCAGCAAGCCAGGACGGACTTTCAACAACTCAAGCGGGTCTTAGAGGGTTAAGCGCCCAGAAAGGTCGGGTACTCGGCGCGATGGCAGACCATGCGCCGAGATACGAGGGGGATGACGGACCGGCACATACCGCTCCCTCTGCTCACTACTGGGTCGTCCGCACGCAGGACGCTCGATCGTTTTCAAAGCGACCTCGAACCGGAGCAATTGGCAGATCCCCCTGGTTACGCTCCAGCCAGCACGAAAGCTTCCGCTGCCACCTCGCCACCGCTAACCGAGACGAGACCGATGCACCGCGCGATCCGCCAGGCGAGGCAACCGCGCGGCACCAATGAAAGGAATGGTCCAATGTCAATCGAACAGAACAAGCACCTCGTGCAGCATGCGTTCACCCGGCTGTTCAACCACGGCGAGCTCGCCCTGGCCGACGACTTGGTCAGCGCGGATTTCCTCAACCACGAGGCGCCACCGAACGCACCGCGTGGACCAGCGGGGCTCCGCTCCATGGTCATGATGCTCCGCACGGCCTTCCCCGACCTCCACTATGACACGGAGGAGGTGATCGCGGAGGGCGACAAGGTCGTGGACCGCACAACCCTGCGGGGCACACACCTAGGCCCGTTTATGGGCATCCCGCCGACGGGGCGGCCGTTTGTGCAGGCACAGATTCATATCCTGCGCTTCGTGGACGGGAAGGCCGTCGAGCACCGGGCGGTGCGCGATGATCTCGGGATGCTCCAGCAGCTGGGCGTGATCCCGGCGCGTAATGAGGCCGAGGCATAGTGATACAGTGCGGCGAGCTTGCTTCGTCCTTCAACGCGCGGTACGCCAACGTCGTACTGCGCAGGTCTTAAGACATCCACCGCATCAACAAAATGGCTCCCCGATTACCTGGAAGGGGATGCTTGCTCGCCACATGCGTACGCCATCATGCTCCCGATAGTGCTCGGGAAGTGCATGAGGTGGAAGTCCGCGGTGACAACTCAAAGCAGCGGATTTCGGCGGTTCAATCGGGAGTGGCTGTATGAGAGGAGTACCCCTATGCATTCAGTCCAGTTCACGCGCTTCCTTGTTGGAGCGATCCTGGCGGTGTTCACCCTTGTGCCGGCGATGCCCACGCGTGCCGCTGCACCGCACATCGAGCGGTTCTACAATGAGGGAGCCGATCTGCATCTGCTCGACTGCGGGACCTTCTTCGTCAATGGACAATTTAGGGAGGCCGTAACAGTCACCACGTTCCTCGACGAAGCCGGTACCCCTGTCCAGTTGAAGGTCCACGTCATGTTTGACGGGCAGCTCACGAACGAGGCGACGGGCACGACCCTCCGCGACACATCACGCGAAACCAGGTTTATTGATGTACACACGGGGGTCGAGAACGTGGTGGGCCTTCCTTGGCAGTGGGTGATCCCCGAGGTGGGCCGCGTCCTCCTGGACGCGGGGAACATCGTGTTCGATCCTGGCACGGGAGAGGTCCTGTTCGAGGCTGGTCGCCATCCGCGCTTTTACATGACGGACTCCGAAATCGACGCGCTCATCTGCTCCGCGCTCGCATAGCCCAGAAACAACCTAGCTCGCGGGAACGGGGCGAAGCCGATCGCACCCACCGTATAACACGCCGGGTGCTGTTCTTGGTGCGAAGGCTGAGCGCGGCGGGTTAGGGAGCCACGGTGTCGAAAGGCGATCTGGCCCGGCCAAGGTGGACGAACTGCACTGGTAGCTTATTCCGGTTTTTGGTTCCGATGATTGTCACGGGCCCTTCTAAACGCAGAAGCGGAGGTTAGAAGCGACTGTCCGCTGAGCGTGTTCGCCCTGGTCCGTTTGCCGATGCAGAGTCTCGCACTTGACTCGCATAGTGCAGGATGCTATGCTCGAAAACAGAATAAGGATTCTGGAATAAGGTTGGAACTGGATGCCACGCACGCGCGAGTTTGAGCCACGCGATGTTCTCGTCAAGGCCATGCACCTATTCTGGCAGCACGGCTACACGGATACATCTATGGATGATCTCGTGGTGCATACCGGTGTCAGCCGGTATGGCTTGTATGGGACGTTTGGGGACAAACATGATTTGTTTGT
>JALYNE010000193.1 GCA_030773375.1 Pseudomonadota bacterium | reverse complement strand
CAGCCGGCATCATCCGCCGCACCAATCCGGAGCAATAAAGCTGGGCCCACCCGCTATTGGCGAGGTGTAACAGTCGCCCCGGGCCTGTCAATTAAACCATTGCCGCTGGTGCCGTTTTGCGGCGGTGCGGGCAGGGGAGCGGGAGGTGCCCCTTGCGGAGGCGCCGCGGGGCGCCCCAGCACGGACGGCGGCAGGAGCGAGCGTATCGCCTCGACGCCGCTTCCTGCCGGTGCGGCAGGGGGAGAGCCTTGGACGGGACCCGATGAAGCTGGTGAAGCTGGCGGGGGGGCGCCCGGCCCTTGGGCGCGCTGATCGCCTGGAAAGTACAAGGTTGCGTACTGATCGCCCCTGCGGAGGATGACATAGTCCACCGCGATCATATCGACCACCGCACCGTCGGGCAGCGCCTCCCCGATCCGATAGGCGATGGGCGGGTTTCCACTGAACGCAATCAGCACGGTGGACGCCGTGGCAGGGTTCGCCAGGAGAATGCCATTGAGAACGAGATTTGCGTCCGCAGCCACGGTGGCAGGTGCAAGCACCGCCTTTCCGAATGGCGGAAGGTTGACGAGCGCGCTGACATCGGGCGCGGGCGCCGGAGGAACATAGGTTCCAACAGCAGCGCCGACCGGAGACGCGCCGCTGGCATAACCGGCAAGCGTCCAGGTGAGCGAAGCCAATGCTGCGGCAACCGATGCCACCACGATCGCGGTAAACCCGTCGATCCCAAAGCGGATCTCGCGCGGCGTCACTGACCGGCGCTCCGATCGAGGAAGAAGTCCATCGCTACAAGGGGCTCGGGCTGTTCCTGGGCAGCGACCGACACCGTCATGGCGTCGAGGTCCGGATCATCGCTCGCCCGTCGTGCAACTTGCACCGTCCACTTCTGTCCCAGCATCTCGACAAGATCATACGCCTTGGGTGCGCGATCGGGGCTGACGGTCAGCTCGGCAATCCGGTTTTCCGCCACCCATTGGGCAACGGCGCGGGATTCCAGCGCTCGGATGGAATCCACATGCGCTTCGGCGGCACCGATCAAGCCCGCCGTCGCCACCCCCAGGATGACCAGGGCGACAAGCGCCTCGACCAAGGTGAAACCTTCTTCATCACGCCTCTTCGGCATGATCGCTGTCGTCTCAGCCGGGAGAGCCTTTCCCGGCACGCCGAAAAACCGGTTTCCACTTTGCCCGGAAATCCTCAACTGCTCGGCTCCGCAACGGCATTGAGGCCGTCGAACCGCACCCGCCAGCTGCGTGAGCCGCCGGCGAGAGTGAAGGCGAGGGCGCCATCCGGGCTTCCATCCCCGATTGCGACCGGCCGCCGTGGGCTGTCGCCGCTAAGGCTCATTTGTTCAGGCAGCTCGTGGCGCGTGCCAAGGTCGGCGCGATCATGTGCCTGCCACTCCCGCCGCGCCGGGTTCCACTCGACGAACCAATAAGCCTTCTCATCCCAACCCACCGCCGCCGGCTGGTCGGAAAGCATGGCTTCATCCGCAGCGAACTGGATGGAGGCGGCAAGTCGTTGCGCCTCGGCCTGCGCGCTCGAGGACCGGTCCGACGCTGCGAGCCCGAGCACCGCCACGCTTCCCATCACGCCGATGATGGCGAGCACGACCAGCATCTCGACGAGCGTGAGGCCCGCATCATGCTCGGATGTCACCGGGCTGCTTTCGGGCTGATGTCGGCGTCCACGCCTTCTCCACCCGGTTTACCGTCCCTGCCTAAGGACAGGAGCTCGAAACCGCTGCTGCCTGCTGATCTCCGGTAGACGTAGGGGCGGTCCCATGGATCCCGCGGGACTTCAGCAAGATAGCCTTCCTCGGGCCAGGTCCTTGGAATCGGAGAAGCGGTTGGCCTGGCTGCAAGCGCGGCCAAGCCTTGTTCGGTTGTCGGGTAGGTCCCGTTATCGAGCCGGTACATTTTGAGGGCCGCCGATATGGTCCGAAGATCGGCTGCGGCGACCGTCAACCTCGCTTCGTCGGGCCGCCCGATGACGTTCGGCACGATGAGGCCGGCGATCAGCGCAATGATCGCCAGCACCACGATCATCTCGATCAGCGTCAAACCGGCCTCGGCATGGCTGACGAGGCGGGAAAGCCGGTCCGAAACGTGCGAAGTGGTGCTTTGACGCCGGAAGCGCTTTGGAAAGACCGCCATGGTTGCTACCATAGCCCGGGAGTGGCGAATTTCCACTGGCAAGCGAGGCAATTTACCGAATGCGGGAGCAAGTGCAGCGATCCCATCCCACAGAAGTCGGAGGTATCTGGTTTCTCAACGGTGATCGGCTGGAGAGCCTCGCAAGGTCCGACGTGGGTTCTGCGACGGTGCTTGTGCCGAGTGAACAGGTGCTGATGCTGGCGGTGGACCTGCCACTGCCATCCCGCAGGCAGCGGCTCAGTGCGCTTCCCTTCGCAATCGAGGATCTCATTGCCGATCCCATCGGTGAGGTTCACGTTGCGCTGGGCATGGAATTCGCGCCCCGCCGTCACCTTGCAGCGGTTGTTCGCCACGAGGTGATCGCCGCCTGGGTCGAAAAGGTCGTGGCGGCCGGGCTGATCCACGCCCGGATCGTGCCTGACGCGCTATCCCTTCCAGTGCCCGAGGAAGGCTCCTGGTCGGTTCAGGTCTCGGGTGAGCGTGTTCTGGTGCGGACAGCCGAAGGGACCGGCTTTGCGACGTCGGTTGCGCAGCTGCCGGTGATCTGGGCTGCCGCCGGCAATCCGATCTGCATCGCTTACGGTGAAGGTTTGCCGGCGGACATCACGTCCGTTCCCGGCACCATCGAGCTCGAGCCTTTGACCACGCGCCTGCTGGTGCCCGCGCTCGACTTGCGTCAAGGCGCTTATGCCAAACCAAGGCGCTCGCTGCCCTTCACTGCGCGCAAGGTCATGGCGATCATCGCGGCGGGCGCGGTTGCACACGCGGCCATTGCGACCCTCGACACGTTGGCACTCCAGCAGATTGCCGAAAACCGGCGGACGGAGGCACAAGAGCTGGTTCAGCAATATCTTCCGGGCGTATCCGTGGACGACGACTTTGCTGCGGAGGTGAACGAGCTCCTGACCGGCGGCGCTGGGCCGCCCCGGAGCAGCTTCTTGCCGCTCCTCGTTCGAGCCTCTACCGCCTTGGGAGGCGGCACCCCGGGCGTGACCTTGCGTGCGCTCTCTTACAATGCAAGAGCAGGCGAGCTCAGCTTGCAGATAGAACAAGCCGACATGAATGCCCTCCAGCGAACCGAAGCTGCGCTTGCCAGCGCCGGGCTTAGCCCGGTCATTGGAACGCCATATGTTCAAAACGGCGTGGCCGGTGCCCGGATCGTGGTCCGGGAAGTCGCATCGGGCGGGGTGCGCTGAGATGCTGCAGTTCCGCCGCTTGCTGCCCTTCGAAAGCCGCGCACCGGGGGTGTCGCCATCGCCCGCGCTCTGGCGCGTGGGGATCGTCGCCTGGTTCGGGAAATTCCCGATCCTGGAGCGGAGGCGAACACAATTCGGGCTCTGGTGGGGCGCTCGGACGCCCCGGGAACGGCGGCTGCTGATTGCGCTCGGCGGCACGGCGGCGTTGGTCCTGCTGATCGTGGGGATATACCGGCCCCTGAGCGATGTGCGCTCGCGTGCCTTGGCGGATATCCGCACCTACGAGGTCCTTGCCGCGCAATTGCGGATTGCCGGGCCAGACCTGGCGAGGCTCCGAGCGATCGACCGAGCCGCCTCGCAAGATGCCGTGACCAGGACTGCGTCTACTTTCGGCGTCGCAGTCGCTCGCGTCGAAACTGGCGAAGGCGTGATCCGCGTGTCGTTGCAGGATGCGGATTTCACCAAGATGGTTCAGTGGCTGGTCCAGCTGGAAAGCACCAGTACGTTGCGGATCTCGGATGTCAGGATCGATCGTCAGGCGAGGCCGGGGATTGTCAATGCGCAGATCGGGCTCAGCAGCTGATATGGCGGAAATGCAGCTCATCACGCGGGAAGAACAGTCTTCGGCACCAAAGCCGTTGCTGCCTTACGGCTTTGCCCGCAGGCGCGGCATTCTTGTGCGGCCCGTTGCCGCTGGGGGGCACGAATGCCGCCACCGCAGTCCGATCGCGCTGGAGACCATCCTCGAGGTGCAGCGCCTGTTCGGTCCCGGGCTGATCTTCAAACCGGTCGACGAGGCGGACTTCGAGGCGGCTTTACAAGAACAATATCGGGACAGCGCGAGCGATGCGGCAGGGCTGGCAGATGCTGCCGACTCTGATCTCGCAAGCCTCGCCGACAGCGCCGCCGCTGTCGACGACCTCCTCGACCAGCGGGACGACTCACCCGTTATCCGCTTGATCAATGCATTGCTCCTGGAAGCGGTGAAGGAAGGCGCCTCCGATATTCACGTCGAGACCCAGGAACGCCGCGTGGTTGTTCGGTTCCGCGTCGATGGAGTGCTGCGCGACGTGATTGAACCAAGACGAGCGCTCGCGCCGTTGCTGGTCAGCCGCATCAAGGTCATGGCCCGCCTGGACATCGCGGAGAAGCGAGTGCCGCAGGATGGTCGCGTTACGTTGCGCGTCGGTGGCCACGAAGTGGACGTGCGCGTTTCCACCATTCCATCGCAGCACGGGGAGCGCGTCGTGATGCGCATCCTCGACCGGGATTCGGCGCGCCTCGACCTTGCGCAGCTCGGCATGAGTGAACGCGACATCGCCTTGTTCCAGCGCCTGCTTGACCGGCCGCACGGCATGGTGCTGGTGACGGGCCCCACCGGATCGGGCAAAACCACCACGCTTTATGCCGCGCTCAACCGGTTGAACGATCGCAAGCGCAACATCATGACGGTTGAAGACCCGATCGAATATGAGCTCGAGGGCGTCGGGCAGACGCAGGTCAATCCGCGGACGGATCTCACCTTCGCCCGCGGCCTTCGCGCCATATTGCGGCAGGATCCCGACATCATCATGGTCGGCGAAATCCGCGACCAGGAAACAGCCGAAGTCGCGGTCCGATCGAGCATGACGGGCCATTTCGTGCTGTCCACCCTCCATACCAACAGTGCGGTCGGCAGCGTCATTCGGCTGATCGACATGGGCGTCGAGCGCTACCTGCTGGCACCCATGCTGGTCGGGCTGATCGCCCAGCGGCTGGTGCGACGGCTATGCGCGGTGTGCCGAAAGGAGGACCGGGCGACCGACGCAGACCAGGCCCTCCTGGCCGGCGCAATAATGGCGGGCGATCCTCTTTTTCGTGCGAATGGCTGCGCGCATTGTCACGGAGAAGGCTATCGCGGCAGAACCGGACTGTACGAAATCGTCGCGGTTGATGAGCCAATGGGCAAGCTGATCCACGACGGGGCATCCGAAGCCGCACTGGTCGAGGCTGCGCGGGCAGCGGGGCCAAGCCTGTGGGATGATGCGATCAGCAAAGTCATTGCCGGCGTGACGTCGGTTGAGGAAATTGCACGCGTGCTTCGGGACGAAGGGTAAGCCGGCCGATGGCGGCGTTTATGTTTCGCGCGGTTGATGCGACAGGCGCTCCCCAGCGCGGGGTCATCGAAGCGGCCAGCGAAACCGCAGCGCGCGGCTTGCTGCGGGATCGTAAGCTCCTGCCTTTGTCGGTCAGGCCGACTTCCGCTTCGCCGACGGCCTCGGTGCCCTTACTCTCTTCCGTCGGACGAGAGTTCAGCTTCGACCGGATCTTCAAGCCGAAAATGGGCGCGCGGGCGCTCGCGACCGTGACTCGCCAGCTCGCCACCTTGATTGGCAGCGATGTGCGCATCGAAGAAGCCTTGCGGCTGGTGGCGCAGCAAAATGCCGCCAACGCGGCCGGGCCTATGCTGCTCGACGTGCGCAGCGCGATCCTCGATGGGCGGAGCTTCGCCAGTGCACTTGGGGAGCATCCGGTTGTTTTCCCCGAATTCTATCGCGCCTCGATCGCTGCCGGGGAGCATTCGGGCCGCCTGCCGCAGGTGCTCGATCACCTCGCAGACTTCGTCGAAAGCAGGCAGCGCAATCAGCAGAAGATTCAGCTGGCTCTTCTCTATCCCGCGCTGCTCGCTCTGCTTTCGGCGGGGCTCATGGTGTTGCTGCTGATCTATGTCGTGCCGAACATCGTCAAGGTGTTCGTGTCCCGGGGTGCTGAGCTTCCATTCCTCACCCGCGGCCTGATCGCGGTGAGTTCGCTCATCCAAAATCATGGCTGGCTGATTCTCCTGCTCGTCGTCGGCTTCGGGTGGCTTGTCAGGCGCTGGCTACGATCGGAAGAGAATCGACTGGCTCTCGACAGGTTCTTCGCCACTCGGCGGCCATTTTCCCGGTTCAGCCGGCAAATCAACGCGGCGCGCTTCTCGGGCAGCCTCGCGACCTTGGTGCAAAGCGATGTCGCTCTTCTTGATGCGGTCGCTGCTGCGGCCGCCGTGACTCCCAATCGCTACATCCGCAGCCGCGCGCTGCTGGCTGCGTCGCGGGTGCGGGAAGGCGCAAGTCTCAGCC
>JALYNE010000192.1 GCA_030773375.1 Pseudomonadota bacterium | reverse complement strand
CGCTGAGCATGAAGGACATGGGCATGGCCGGCCATGGCGGCCACGGCGGCATGAACCACGCCGGCATGAGCCACGGCGGAATGGCTCATGGCGGTATGGATCATGGTGCGGGGACGCCGGCAACCGGCGCATCGGCACCCGCGATGGACCATTCGGACATGGACATGCGCGATGCATCCAAGGTCTCCTTCCCGGTAGGGATCGGCGTCGACATGATCGCGCCCAATCCGGTCGACCGCACGGGTGACCCCGGGATCGGCCTCGACGATGTCGGCCATAAGGTGCTGACCTATCGCGACCTCGTCTCGCTTGTGCCCAATCCCGACAGGCGCGCCCCGACCCGAAGCATCGAGATCCACCTGACCGGCAACATGGAGCGCTTCATGTGGTCCATCGACGGGCAGAAGCTCAGCGAAAATCCGGAGCCGATCCGCTTCGAGCTCAACGAGCGCGTGCGCGTCACCATGATCAACGACACGATGATGACCCACCCGATGCACATCCACGGCCACTTCTTCGAAGTCGTGAACGGCCACGCGGGCAACCACCCCGTGAAGCATACGGTGATGGTCATGCCCGGCGGCAAGGTCAGCTTCGACATGACGGCGGACGCCCCTGGCGACTGGGCGTTCCACTGCCATCTCCTCTACCACATGCACGCAGGCATGATGCGGGTCGTGAAGGTGCGCCCGCTGAAGGGGGAAGCGGCGTGAAGCGTCTGCTGATCCTGCTCGCTGCGACCTCGCTTACAGCTCCGGCGCTGGCGCAGCATCACGGGCACCACATGCCCGGGCACAGCATGCCCACGCCGAAAGCAAAGCCCAAGCCGAAAGCCGCCCCCAGGGCTGCAGCGCCAAAGCCCCCAGCCCGGAAAAAGGCAGCGGCACGGCCGGCAGGAACAGGCAAAAGAACGGCCGCGCCCAAAGCTCCGACCAGGAAAGCGGCGCCGAAACCTGTGCGCCGGCGATCCGCCCCGCCCGCGGCGGATCCGCATGCCGGACATCGCATGGAAGCCGCTCCGCGGGCGAAGCCGGCGGTCGATCCGCATGCGGGCCGTCCCGTGGCCGAAGCCACGGATCCGCACGCAGCGCACCAGACGCCAAGGACTGGTGACCCGCATGCGGCGCATGGCACGCGGCAAGCCGCCGATCCGCATGCCGGGCATACTGCACCGCAATCCGCCGATCCCCACGCCGGACACACGGTGCCGCAATCGGCTGATCCCCACGCCGGGCATGCGATGGCGCCGGAGCCGAGCGCTCCGCCTGTCGCTCCGCCTCCCGCAGGCGCGTTCAGCGGCCCGGAGCACGCCGCCGACCTGGTTTACGCACCCGGCCGGATGGCACAGGCGCGCGAGGAACTGAGCAAGGAGCATGGCGCCCTTACCACCTACAAGGTGCTGATCGATCAGCTCGAGGCGAAGCTACGCGGCGGGCGCGACGGCTATTCCTGGGACGGGCAGACCTGGTACGGCGGCGACATCAACAAGCTTTGGCTCAAAACGGAAGGTGAAGGCGAGTTTGGCCGCGCCCCGGAAAAGGCCGAGGTCCAGGCACTCTGGAGCCGCGCCATCGACCCGTGGTTCGACTTGCAGGCGGGCGTGCGATACGATTTCAGGCCAGACCCGGAACGCGCCTATCTCGTGCTCGGCGTGCAGGGGCTCGCGCCTTACTGGTTCGAAGTCGACGGCGCCGCCTTTGTCTCCGACAAGGGCGACGTGTCGGCGAGGGTCGAAGCCGAGTATGACCTTCGGCTGACGCAGAAGCTGATCCTCCAGCCGCGGCTGGAGTTCGATCTTGCGCTCCAGGACGTGCCGGAGATCGGTGTCGGCTCCGGTCTCTCCTCGGCGGAGCTCGGGGCGCGGCTCCGTTACGAAGTCCGGCCGGAATTCGCACCCTATGTCGGGATCGAGTATGAGCGGGCCTTCGGCGACACCGCCGATTTTCGCCGCACGGCCGGCGAAGATGCGCGCGGCTGGAGCATCCTTGTGGGCCTTCGAACTTGGTTCTGATCCGTCTCATCCTCGCGCTTCTGCTTGCAGCCACTGCCTTGGCTCCCGCGGCGGCGCACAAGGACCATCAGAAGAAGATGGCGGAGGCCGCGGCGGCAGCGAAGGCTGCAGAAGAGGCCGGCCAAATGCCGGCCAATGCGGTCGTGGCCCATCCAATGTCGCCGGTCGTGCACGAAGCGGTGAAGGAGGATCTCGCCGCGCTCGAAGCCGAGGCCGCGCGCCCCTGGCATGCACGGCTGATCGACTGGCTTGGCCGCACCCACCCGTTCCTGGTCCATTTTCCGCTGGCGCTGTTCCCGGTCGCGTGCGTGGCGCTGATCCTGGCGCGGCGGCGGGGGGACGCTGTCGACGTCATCCGATCCCTCATCGTGGTTGGCGGGGCAGCAGCAGCGGCGGCAGCTCTGCTGGGCTGGTTCAACGCCGGCTTCGAACTCAGCGACAAGGATCCATTGCTCGGCTGGCACCGCTGGATGGGAACGGCCCTGGGTCTCGTCGGCGCGGCGATTGCCTTCTGGGCCTGGCGCCGGGCTTCATCGGTCAACAGCCGGGCAATGGTCGTTCTGCTTGGGCTCGTGACGGTCGCATTGCTGGTCCAGGGTTGGCTCGGCGGGGCGCTTATTCACGGGATCGATCATCTCAACTGGTGAAGAGGCGCGGGATCCGGCTGCTCCCTGGAGGGCTGCCGGCCAGTGCGCCTCGTCGCGCGGTATCGATCCAGCAGATGTGCGGCGAGCGCCTCCGCCTCGGGGGCTTCAAGGTCGCGGATCACCGGGTAGCGGAAGATCGATGCGCCGGCCGTGTCGATCGTGAGGCTGGCAAGCCCAAGCCGGCGCTGAAGCGGGGAGCGCGTGAGGCTGATCGACTGGCTGTTCTCGTATGGCACGATCCAAAGCCGCGGCTGAAGCAGTCCCTCCGCCACGTACAGCGCGCTCGGTGTCAATGCGTAAAGATGCCGCCGCCATTGCAGCACCACCGCTCCGGCGGTGATGGCAACCGGCACCACAATGAGGAGGGCCAGCGGCCAGACCAGCGCGAAGGCGGCGGCACCTAGGCCGAGCGGAAGAAGGTGGCCGAGACAGCGCCGCGCGATGGAGCGGCGAGAAACATGGATGTACGCATCGTCGGACGGTAGCGCTGCCAGCCCCGATTCAGCGAGGATCGGGGTGATCTCACCCATTCGCGCGAACGGAGCCGCCGCTTGATGCCCACTCTGCTGCGCATCGGCGCTGAGTGTCTGAAGCTCGAGCGCGAACCAACCCAGGCGCCGCCGGAGCCACCCGGAGCTGATGAGCGCAAGCTGGATCCGCCGCAGCGGAATGATGATTTCCGACAGGGTGAAAAGGCCCCGTCGCCGACGCAGGCCGGTGTGCGTTCGCGACAGTCGGAAGCCATAGTCGCGTGCCACCGTCCGAAAGACGCCGGTCACCACACCAAGAAAGATCACAATGCCGAGCAAGGCGAGCGTCAGGTAGAGCCCTGCAGCGGCAGCCAGCTCCGGAGTGGGCATGATCCACTTTTCCGGATCGCCGAGACGTCTTTCGATCAGAGGCTGGAGAGATTGGAGCGCGCCGCCGATGATCGCCAGGAAGACGAGCGAAAAGTTGAACAGGCCGGCGAGCAGCAAGCGCGGCAGGTGCATCTGGAAGAGGATTGGCTCCTCGGCCGGATCCAAGCCCACTTGATTTGGCGGATGGGCGGATGCCGGCGCACCGCGGCGGATGACGTCCCTTAACCGGTGCGCTTCGCTGAGGCTGATCGCGTCGAGACTGCCCTCGTCCTTCCCGGCCCCGCCTGTTTCGATCTTCACCTTGGCGGTTCCGAACAGCCGTGCGAGGAGCGGCTGCTCCATGTCGATATCTTGCACGCGATCGAAGGGGATGATGCGGCGCTGGCGCTGAAAGACGCCGCTTTCGATCACGATTTCATCCGCCCCGACGCCGTAGCGGAAACGAAGCCAGCCGGCCAAAGAGGCCGCGAAGCTGATCACGGCACCCAGAAGAGCAATCAGCAGGATGCGGCGCATTCCCGCGTCCGAGGCAAAGCCGATCAGCACGGGCAGGCCGAGCACAAATTCGGGTGCTCGCCTGATGAACCGAATGAACAGAGTAGACGGGTGGAGCCGGCGGTCGGCCTTGGTGTCCCCGGTCACGCGACATCCTGCCGAATCTTGGAACGAATGAGGTCCCGAATCCGGCCTGCCTCCGCCGGTTCGAGGCCCGGCAGCACGACCTCGCTGTTGCGCGTGCCGGCCGTGTGCAGGATTAAAGTGGCGACGCCGAACTGCCGCTCGACCGGACCCTGCGCAAGATCGATATGCTGAACGCGCCCGAACGGAACGATCGTCCGGACGCGAGTCCAAAGGCCGTGCTGGATATGAAGCTCGTCCTCCTCCATCTCATAGCCCCAGCTTCGATAGCGGCGGATCGGCATCAGGAACGCCCAGGCGGCGAGCAACAGTGCAGCGCCGCCGATGGCAGCCGGGGGGACGAGCGGTCCGAGCCAGCCGCTTTTGGCGGCCAGCAAGGCGAAAAAGGGAAAAAGGGCATGAAGCGCCGCCTGCACCCGTAGCACCGACAATTGGCCCGAATGGAGCGGCGTCACTCGATGATGTCCTTGTCAGCCATCTCCGCCCCCCTTGCCGCTTGTTGCGAGACCCACATAGGCCGAGTGACGGCCGCTTGCGAGTGCTGTCGGGTCCCCATGCGGCTGCTCATCGGGCGTTCAGATTTTGGCTGCCAAAGCGCCGGCGCTGCAGCATGTTGTTGTATATCGTCTCACGTCGCGTAAAGCGGGAGCAACAGGGGAGATTTGGGTTGGTTCGAACGACACTGCTGGGGAGCGCGGCCGCGCTTTGTTTTCCCTTTGCCGCTCAAGCGCAAACGCTGCCGACGCAAGGAGCCGGCGGTGAAGCGCAGGCGGAAGTTCAAGCCAATCAGAACGCAACCGTGGACCCGCATGGCAGCCACGAATTTCACGAGGCCGAAGGGCGGGAAATCGTCGTCACCGGTTTTCGCCGCGAGCGGCGGGATGTGCTTTCGGGGACGTCGGTGCTTACCGCTGAGGAGCTGACACGCGAACTCCGCCCGACGATCGGCGAAACACTCGCGCGGCAACCTGGGGTCTCCGCCACCTCCTTCGGTCCCAACGCCTCGCGCCCAGTGCTGCGCGGGTTTCAAGGTGAGCGCGTGCGCGTGCTGACGGACGGCATCGGCAGCCTGGATGCCTCCAACACAAGCACCGACCACGCCGTTGCGATCAATCCGCTCACGGCGGAACGGATCGAGGTTCTGCGCGGCCCATCCGCCCTCCTCTTCGGATCGGCCGCGATCGGCGGCGTCGTCAACGTCATCGACGCCCGAATCCCCCGCCGTATCCCGCAGGAGCCGGCACATCTGGAAGCTATCCTCACCTACGGTTCGGCGGCGGACGAGCGCTCAGCCAACGCCACGATCGACGTGCCGCTGGCCGGCAAGTTCGTGCTCCATTTCGACGGGAACTACAGCAAAACGGACGATCTCGAGATCGGGGGTTTCGTTCTGTCACGGCCGCTCCGCGCGGAAGCGGCGGCAAGCCCCGACCCTGAAATCCGCGCACTGGCCGAGCTCAGGGACCGCCTCCCGAACAGCGCCGCACGTACGGTCGACGTCGCCGCGGGCGCAGCCTATGTCAGCGGACACAACAATGTCGGCCTGTCGATCAATCGTTACGACAGCCTTTACGGCGTTCCCGTCCGTTTTGCGCTCGAGCCCGGCGCAGAAGCGGAGGAAACCCGGATCGACATCAAGCAAACACGCGTGGACGGGCGGGCCGAGTTCGATCTCGGCAGCGGGTTCGTCGAAAGCCTGCGCCTGCGCACCGGCTATGCCGATTATCGCCACGACGAGATCGAGGACACGGGTGAGATCGGCACCACCTTCTTCAACGACGGGTATGAGGGCCGGCTCGAATTCCTGCAAAGGAACCGGAGCGGCTGGGGCGGCGGCTTTGGTGCGCAATATTATCAGCGCAGCCTCGACGTGATCGGCGAGGAGAAGTTTCTGCCGAGGAGCAAAACCCGCCAGTTCGGTCTTTTCACCGTCCAGACGTTCGATCTTGGGAAGATCAGAGCCGAAGCGGGTGCCCGTTATGAGCGCACGGTGGCACGCGCCGCTCCCGACCCGGACATCGGCAATTCGGCCACGCGCCGGAGCTTCAATGCTTATTCGGGCTCACTGGGCGCAAGTTATGCGCTCGGCGACGACGTGCGGTTCGGCCTCAACGCTTCGCACGCCCAGCGTGCTCCTTCGGCCGAAGAACTGTTCGCGGGGGGGCCGCATGCCGGCACCCAGGCGTTCGAGGTCGGCGATGCCGATCTTGCCAAGGAGAAGAGCTGGGGGCTCGAAGCCACGCTGAACGGCAGCGGCGAAGGCTACAGCTTCGGAGCTTCCGTGTTTTACAGCTGGTTTGACGATTACATCTATCAGCAGCTGACGGACGCGATCGAGGATGATCTTCCCGTATTCGAGAACCGCCAGAACGACGC
>JALYNE010000191.1 GCA_030773375.1 Pseudomonadota bacterium | reverse complement strand
CGTCTGGTTCAACGTTCTTCAGTCGCAGCAGGGCGACATTCGCACGCCCGAAGGCTCCGCGCAGATGGTCGAGCGGCTGCTGGGACGGATGCGCGCGGGCAGGAACGTCCGGGAGAGGCAGCAATGACCGATCTCCTCACCCGTCGCGCGCTTCTCGGCGGCTTCGGCTGCGCCTGCTGCGCGGGGCTCGCCGGCATCGCCGACGCCCGCATCTCGCCTCAATCCATGACTCCGCTCATCACCTCCGGCTACCGGCCGACCGAAAAGGACGAGCAGGGGCTCTGGCAGCAATATGAGCGGGTCGAGCATGAAATTGCCGGATCCAACCTGCTCGTCCAGGACAAGGCGCTCACCTCCTATGTTGGCGAGCTGACGGAACGCGTCGGTGGTCCGGCGGCGAAGGACCTGCGCATCTACCTGGCGCACATTCCCGAATTCAACGCCTTCATGGCGCCGACCGGATTCATGGTCGTTTTCACCGGACTCCTCACCCGGATGCGCGACGAGGCGCAGCTTGCCGGCGTGATCGCTCACGAGGCGGGGCACTTCCTTCGCCGCCACCATATTCGTGGCTGGCGCGACCTCCGCCGGAAGAGCGACGTGCTGACCATCCTCGCCATGGGCGCAGGCGTGGGCGGCGCAGGGGCCGGCGTTTATCTCGGCGATGCCGTCCGGCTCGCGGAAATGGGCGCCATCCTGTCGCTCTTCGCCTACAGCCGCGAACTGGAGGCGGAAGCCGACGCAATGGGCCTGCGGCTGATATCGGAGGCGGCTTACGATCCGGTCGCCATGCCGGAAACCTGGCAGCAGCTCATCGAAGAGGTCGAAGCCAGCGCGCGGATGCGCAAGAAGCGGCCCCACCGTGGCTATTCGCTGTTCGCGACCCACCCGGCACCGGCCTCCCGGATGACGGATCTGCGTGCCTCTTCGCGCGAAGTGACGGGCGCGTCGGGGCCGCAGGCGCGCGGGCGCGAGCGTTTCCTCAAAGCCATCGCAGCCCACCGGAGCGGCTTCCTTGACGACCAGGTGAAGCTCAACGATCCCGGTGCGAGCCTTTATATCATCGAGAACCTGGCCAAGGACGGATGGAACGGGCTGCTCCGCTTCTACGAAGCGGAAGTTTGGCGCCTGCGCGGGGAAAAAGGCGACGATCTCCGCGCCGCGCAAGGCTATGCGGCCGCAATTGCCTTCCCGGACGCGCCGCCCGAGGCTTGGCGGAACCACGGCTATGCACTTGCCAAGGCCGGCAGGCGCGAGGAGGCCAAAGCCGCGCTCAGCCGCTATCTGGCGCTCGCGCCGCAGGCGAGCGACGCGCCGATGGTTCGTTTCTCGCTCGCCCAGTAAGGAGGAAGGATGCGCTTCAACAAGATCCTCGCTCCGTTCGCAGCGCTGGCACTGCTCGCCGGCTGCGCGGGCGGCGGCGGCGGCGGCGGCTTCGGCTTTGGTTCCTACTGGCTGATCCAGCCGCGTCCGCAGTTAGTCGCGCGCGATACGATCCGGGTGACGCCCACCGTCCAGTGGAACCGGATCCCGCGCGGGCCGTACGACATCGCGCGCGAAGAGAATTGGACGCTGAACGGGCCGCTGCTCGACAGCCTCGCATTCATTGGCGGCCTTGAGAACAACAAGCGCATCGTCGTCCAGCGTCGGAAGGCCGACCGCAAGGTTCCGAACTTCCGCGCTGACATGAGCCCACCGGAAATCGCGGCGATGATCGAAAGCTTTTATCGGATCCGCGGGGGCGCGACCCAGTTCAACATGACCAACCTTTCCCCGCGCCAGTTCGTTGGGCATCCGGGTTTTCAGTTCGACTACGATTATCTCGGCGGCGATGAGCTCGAGCGCCGGGGAAGAGCGGTCGGTGCGATCGTGAACGGCCGCTTCTACCTCGCCTTGTTCGACGCTGCGAAGATGCACTATTTCCCGTCAGGACTCCCCGAATTCGAGCGGATCGTGCAGACCGCGCGGCTGAGGACATAGGAACCCGTCTCCTCAGCTTGCCTCGCCACGCGAGGGGCGGATGAGAAGGTTGGGCCGAACAAGCGACAATGCTCAAAGGCAGACGACACACGCTACAAGCTTTGCTCTCGGCTCTTACGCTCGGATGGAGTCAAGGAAGAGCTTTGGGAGCCACGCCACAAGCGCCCCGTGGGTCCGGAGACCCTGAAGCCGAAGGTCTTCCGATGATCAACTTCGTCCATGCAGGCGGCAAGGCGGACGATCGGGGCGCGGCAACGGCTAACCTCAACCTCATTCACAGGCTCGTCGCGGCCACTACGGTCAATGCGAGTGGGGCCAACAGGGGCGGCCCCCGCATCTACTTCCCGCCCGGCAACTACCATTTCGGTGGGCCGATCCGCCTGCGAAAAGCTTGCTATCTGATGGGCTCGTCCACGGGGACGCGAGCAAGCTACAACACAGTTTTCACTTTCCCGGCCAACACGCAAGGCCTCGTCCTCGACAACGAGGATACCGACAACCTTTCGTCGCAGTCGCCCAAAACGTTCACTGCCGCCGGTACAACCATCGACGGCATCATGTTCCATGGTTCGGCGACGAGCCGCAACAACGCCCACGGCGTTCTTGTCCGCTGCTTTTCGGTTCTCAAGAACGTGGAGGTCAGGGGCTTTGGCGGGCACGGCATCTACATTCTGGCTGACCTCGGCAATCCGCGCGTGCGCGGGCAGGCGTCGAACTGCCTGCTCATCGGCTGCGGCGGGTGGGAGAATGCCGGCTCGGGACTGGTGATCGAAGGAGGCGACGCGAACATCATTCAGGTCGTCGGCGGTGATTTCACCGGCAACGGCGACTGGGGCATCTGCGATCTGAGCTTTCTCGGCTGCACCTTCACCGGCGTGCACTCGTTGCAGAACGCGCAGCCGAACGCGGGCTTTCGTGGCGGCAGTCAGCACCACATCGTCCGGCACAGGAACAAGAACTGGCTCGTCCGCAACAACAACGCGGCCCGCGGCAGCAGCACCGAACCTGGTGCCGACGAGAATGTCTGGACCGAATATAGAGAGCCGCTGAGCTACACTCCGGCCGCTTGGTTCAACGGCATTCGGATTCGTCCCGGCGGTCCCTTTCTCACGGCAGGCGATACGGCGTGGTCGGTGTGGACGGGCTGCTACTCGGAAGGGAGCCAGGGCGGCTCCCAGTTCGGCTACAAGACGATTGTGATTGGCGGCGATCACGGCTCGGGAGTCTATGCCACCAACAACGTAGGGACTGGGCAGGCAGCCTGGCTGGACGCGCATAACGGCGAATTGACGACACGTACGAACCTGCGCGTGAAGGGGCTCTACCTCGGCCAGAAGAGGGCTCGCGGCAGCAACGATGCCGTCGGCATGAAGATGTCTGCCGCCTCGGCAGCCCCTGTGGCTGGCGGTGTCTACGTAGCCAGGCCTTACATGGACCATAGCTGGGAAGCCGGCGACATCGTCTGGAACGAAGCGCGTGGCGTGACACGTCCAAGCGTGACGCCACCGCTTGGCTGGCGCTGCGTTGCTGGGCCTGCCGACTTCGAGGAGATACCGTTCCCGTCCGCTGGCGCTGGCATGACTGCAGACGCCGGCAGTGGCGAGCAGGTTCGGAGTATCCGGCGCACAGGCTCTGCCCTTCCGGCCGGCAAGGCGATCTATGTTGCCAACGAGCACGGCAACCATAGCTGGGGACAGGTGGCCGAACTCGCGGTTGAGAACGGCAAGGACAGGCCGAGCCTGGGCTTTTATCACGCACCGGGGAAATTCGGTTTCTCGGTGGGCATGTTCGAAGACGACTGGTTCAAGATAAAGAAGCAATCCGGTCCCCGTTTCGGTGGCTTTGGCTCCGACTATGTGGCCATCAATCCCGCCAGCGGCGACTTCTATACCCGAGCCGTCCCAAAGCAGTTCTCAGATGCGCGCTTGAAGGAGAACATCCGCTCGATCGAAGGTGCTTTGGAGAAGGTGTGCCGGATGCGCGGCGTTACCTACACCCGCAAGGACACGGGAGACCGCTCTTCGGGTGTGATCGCCCAGGAGATGGAAGAAGTCGCGCCAGAGCTCGTCTCGCAAGTTCCCGACGGAACCAAGGCCGTCGCTTACGGCAATGCGCTGGGCTACCTCATCGAAGCGATCAAGGAACTGCGCGCCGAGAACGTGGAACTGCGTGCGATGATGAGCGACAAGCAGGAACCCGCTAGGGCGCCCCAGGTCCAAGGGAGCTGATGATCGGAGCTTTCCGGCTCCGGTCCGGATCGCCAGCGGGGCTCGACCATGGCAGGGGCCGGGCGATCAGCTCTTTACGGGCCTGGAGCGATCAATTAAGGGGCCGACGATCCACGAAAATCTGCGGTTTCTTCAAGCGGGCGTGGCGGAACTGGTAGACGCGCTGGATTTAGGTTCCAGTATCGAAAGATGTGGGGGTTCGACTCCCTTCGCCCGCACCAGCTTCGCCGCTAAGCGAAGTGCCGCACAACGAAACTCCTACAAAGCGAAGGTTTGGCTTCGAAATGCAGACTGTCGAGACGTTGAACGAGGGCCTCAGGCGCGCTTACAAGATCACCATCCCCGCACGGGACATCGATGCCCGTGTCGATGGTGAGGTGAAGCGGATTGCGCCCCAGATGCGGATGCCCGGGTTCCGCCCCGGCAAGGTTCCGGCGAATCTCGTTCGAAAGATGCACGGACCGGCCCTGCAGCAGCAGGCCCTTGAAACTGCGGTTCAGGAAGGTGTCCGGAAGCTGATGACCGAGCAGCGGCTTCGCCCGGCGATGCAGCCTTCGGTCAACCTGGAGCAGGGCGGCGAAGCCGGCAAGGACGCCGTTGTCACCGTTGAGGTGGAAACCCTTCCCGATGTCCCGGCGCCGCAAATCGGGGGCCTGAAGCTCGAGCGTCTCACTGCCGAACCCACCGATGCCGAGGTGGACGAGCGGCTGGAGCAGCTCGCGCAGGGGCAGAAGAGCTATGATCCCGCACCCGCCGACCACGCCGCTCAGCCGGGCGACCTCGTCATCATGGACTATGAGGGCAAGGTCGATGGAAAGCCGTTCGAAGGCGGGAAGGGCGAGGGCATGTCCGTCGAGATCGGCTCCGGTCGGCTCATCCCGGGCTTTGAAGACCAACTGATCGGCGCCAAGGCGAACGAGCAGCGCACGCTCAACGTCACGTTCCCCGAAGATTACAACGTCGATTATCTGAAAGGCCGCGCCGCCACCTTCGAGGTCACCATCAACGAAGTGCAGCAGCCGCGCGAGGCAAAGGCCGACGACGCTTTCGCCCAGGCGATGGGGCTCGAGGGAATCGACCAGCTCCGCAAGCTCATTCGTGGCCAGATCGAGCAGGAGCTGAACGGTCTCACCCGCACCCACATGAAGCGCAAGCTCCTCGATCAGCTCGCCGCGACGCACGACTTCCCTGTCCCCGCTTCGATGGTGGAGGCCGAGTTCAATCAGATCTGGCAGCAGCTCGAGCATGAGGCGGGCCACGAGGCCGATCCCGAAGCCGCGCGCGCCGAAATGGAAGCGGAACGCGAGGATTATCGTGCGATCGCCGAACGGCGCGTGCGGCTGGGTCTTCTCCTGTCGGAGATCGGCCACGCCAACGGCGTCGAGGTGACGCCCCAGGAAATGAATCAGCTGATCGCGCAGGCGGCGCAGCAATACCGGCCGGCCGATCGCGAGAAGTTCGCCGAATATATTCGCCAGGAACCCATGGCGGCCGCCCAGCTTCGCGCTCCTTTGTTCGAGGATAAGGTGGTCGATTTCCTGTTCGCGAAGGCGGAAATCACTGATCGGGTCGTCAGTCGGGAAGATCTGCAGGCCGAGATCGAAGCTGAGGATGGCGGCCACGTCCACGGGCCAGGCTGTGGCCATGACCACAGCCACGATCATGGACACGACCACGCCCACGCGCCCAAGGCGAAGAAAGCTTCGGGCAAGAAGGCAAAGGCCGCTGATTCGGCTGCGGAGCCAGAGGTCACGGCCGAAGCGCCCCCGGCCGAGGGGAAGCCGGCCAAAAAGAGCCGCGCGAAAAAGGCGGACGCTCCCGCCGATGAGCCGAAAGCCGAAGCTGCTCCTGCGGGTGCGGAGAAGCCCCCTAAGGCACGCTCGAAAAAGTCGGACGCTCCCGCCGATGAGCCGAAAGCCGAAGCTGCTCCTGCGGGTGCGGAGAAGTCCGCTAAGGCACGCTCGAAAAAGTCGGACGCTCCCGCCGATGAGTCGAAAGCCGAAGCTGCTCCTGCGGCTGCAGGGAAGCCCGCTAAGGCACGCTCCAAAAAGGCCGCCGCTCCGGCCGAGGCTGCACCGGCGGACGCTGCTCCTGCAGCTGCCGAAAAGCCTGCCCGCAAGGGCAGGGCGAAGGCCAAGTCCGCCGAATGAAACGAGTAGGGTCGGGGTGCGGCGAAGCCGGCCCCGATCCATGCGGCACCTGGCCGCCACTCGGCCATGAACATGGCGCGAGTGAGGGACATTCCGAACAATCCCGTCTAGAGACGGCGGCATGAAGGTTTCGATTCAGCGTGAGGAAATCGGTTCGGGACGCAGCTTCGCTCGGCCCGTCCGCCATCGGATCGCCGTGCTGCTTCCTTGCTTCAACGAGGAGGCGGCGATTGCCCAG
>JALYNE010000190.1 GCA_030773375.1 Pseudomonadota bacterium | reverse complement strand
TCCGCGATGAGCTCGCGAAGAGCGAAAGCCTCGAGCAGCTCCGTCAGCGGGTGATCGCGACGCATCACCTCGAACCGATGGCCGAGCATGAGCTCGGGCCGTACATCCTCCACCGCTTGGAGCTTGCCGGCTCAACCGGGAGGCCGGCTTTCGAGGTCGCCGCTTTGGCGGAAATCTACCGCCATACCGGTGGCGTGCCGCGCCGGGTGAACCAGCTGGCGTCCCGCATCCTCCTTTATGGTGGCGTGGAGCAGTTGGAGACGATCAGCGCCGATGCGGTGAGAGCCGTCATCGCCGATATGGCCGCCGACATGCGGCAGCCCCCGGAGGGCGAACGGGTCCTTCCGCTTCGCACCGCCTCGTCGCGGTCGGAGCCGTCGCACCAACCCCAGGAGCCGGTGCGCGATCTTGCCCTGGAGCGCCGAGTTGCATCGCTCGAAGCCCGCCTCGAAGAGCAGGAAGCCGCGCTTCGCCGCATGTTGACGCTCCTCGTCGACTGGGTCGAGAGCGACGACGATCGCGTGAGCTACCGTCACAACGCGGCCTGACGCGCCCGGCATGGTTCGGGAAAGGGCAATCCGGGAGGATCATGCTTCTCGACGGAGCCGGATAGGATGTTGAACGCACTTTCGGTGGACGTGGAGGATTGGTTCCAGGTCGGAGCCTTTGAAGCCGTAATCGCGCGCGAGGACTGGGATTTTCTCCCGCAGCGGGTTGAGCGGAACGGGCACGCCGTTCTGGATCTCTTCGAGCAGGCGGGGGTGAAAGGCACTTTTTTCACCTTGGGCTGGGTCGCCGCAAGGTACCCGGCCCTCATGCGCCGGATTGTTGGCGCGGGCCACGAGATTGCCAGCCACGGCTGGGATCATGCCCGCGTTTTCACCATGACGCCGAGCCTGTTTCGGGCCGACCTCCAGCGGGCGCGGATCGCAATCGAGGATGCGAGTGGTCATTCGCCGATCGGCTATCGGGCGCCGAGCTTCTCGATCGACAAGCGCACCCCCTGGGCGCACAGCATCCTTGCCGACGAAGGCTATGCATATTCCTCAAGCGTCGCTCCGATTCGGCACGACCATTACGGCTGGCCCGAAGCGCCGCGCTTCGCGCATCGCCCCGTGGCAGGATCGGCACTCATCGAGCTTCCCGTAACGACCGTCGAACTGGCGGGGCGCCGGATGGCGGCAGGAGGCGGCGGCTTTTTCCGGCTCCTCCCCTATCGCTTCTCGAGCTGGGCAATTTCTCGCGTCAATTGCGTCGAAAAAAGGCCTGCAGTTTTCTACTTCCACCCCTGGGAGATCGATCCCGGCCAGCCACGGGTCAGGAAAGCGCCGCTTAGATCACGGCTTCGGCACTACAGCCAGTTGTCAGCGATGGAGCCTAAGTTGCTGAAACTGCTGAATAACCACCGCTGGGGGCGGACCGACGAGGTGGTCTCGGCCGAGCGAGCGAGGCTGCAATGAATGCCTTCGCGCCGGTCGCCGGCCTGACGGTGCGGGCGGCCGACCTCAGCGACGTGCGTGACCGTGGCAGGATCGACGATTTCGTTCATTCCGAAGCGTCCGCTGAGGTCTTTCACAGGCCGCAGTGGAGCATGGCAATCGAGCGCGGCTGCCGGGCGCGCAGCCACTATTTGCTTGCCGAGGATCGGCACGGCGCAATCGCGGGGATCTTGCCGTTGAGCGAGGTCCGCTCGCCCTTTTTTGGGTCCGCGCTCGTTTCCACCGGATTTGGCGTCGGTGGCGGCATCGTGGCCCAGGAACAGCCGGCTGCCGAGGCACTTGCCGCCAGCGCCTGGCAGTTGGCGCAACGCCTCGACTGCCCATCCGTCGAGCTTCGTGGTGGGCAGATCCCCGAAGGATGGAACCGGAGGGAAGGGCTCTATGCCGGCTTCGCGCGCGAGCTTCCCGCGGATGAGGCCGCAATCCTGAAGTCGATTCCGCGCAAACAGCGCGCGGAGGTCCGCCGCGCGCGGGAATTCAAACTTCAGACCACGATTGGGAGCAGCGCGACCGACCGGGACGCGCATTACCGGGTTTATTCGGAAAGTGTCCGGAACCTCGGCACCCCCGTGTTCCCGCGCGCGCTCTTCAAGGCGATGCTGGATGCTTTTGGGCCGGACGCAGACATCCTCACCGTCTCGAAGGACGGGACGGTGCTCGCGAGCGTGCTCAGCTTCTACTTCCGCGGAACAGCTTTCCCTTATTGGGGCGGCGGCACAGCGGCGGCACGCCTCTGGCGCGCCAACGACCATATGTATTTTGAGCTGATGCGGCATGCCTGTGCGCGCGGCTGCACACGGTTCGACTTCGGCCGTTCGAAGCTCGGCACCGGCGCTTATGCGTTCAAGAAGAATTGGGGCTTCGAGCCCTCTCCGCTTGTTTATTCGGCAAAAGGCTTGGTGCGGGAGACCAACCCAATGAGCCCTAAATATCGGCTTCAGGTGGCGCTCTGGAAGAGGCTGCCGCTCTGGCTGGCCAATCGGGCAGGGCCGCCGGTTGCGGTGGGGCTCGGCTGATGCGCGAAATCCTGTTTCTGGCCCACCGCATCCCGTACCCGCCCAATCGCGGCGACAAGATCCGCTCGTGGAACGTTCTCAAGCATCTCGGCAGCCTCGGGCGTGTCCACCTCGGTTGCTTTGCCGACAATGAGGAAGATGCAGACCATCTCCAGGCGCTCCGGCGCGAGATGGGAGCCGCCCTTGGGCAGGCGCATGTCGAGATCCGGCGGAAGGGAAAGTTCGCGGCGGCCGTCGAAGCGTTGCACTCGGGCAAGCCAATCCTCGGTACGATGTTCGACAGCGAGGGCATGCACGGCTTCGTTCGCCGAACGCTCGCCCGCACCCAGGTGGGCGCCGTTTATGCCTTTTCCGTGCAGATGGCGCAGTTCGTGCCCATCGGCTGTCGGCAGACGTTCGTGATGGATTTCGTCGATGTCGACTCGGCGAAGTTCGCCGAATATGCAGGCTCCGGGGTGCTGCGCTGGGTGTATCGGCGTGAAGCTGGAAAACTTGCGGAATTCGAGCGCGCAACCGCCGCACGCGCGGACTACAGCCTGTTCGTGAGCGAAGCCGAGGCGCAGCTTTTTCGGGCTGGCTTTTCAAGTGCGAACATCCGCAGCATCTCAAACGGGATCGATCTTGATCATTACGATCCTGCGGCCGCCTTTCCCCCGCAGGCAGCGGCTCAAAGGCCGCTCATCGTGTTCACCGGCCAGATGGACTACCGGCCGAACGTCGAGGCGGTGGTTCGCTTCGCTGACCAGACCCTGCCCCTCATCCTGCGGGATGCTCCGAGCGCATGCTTTGCGATCGTCGGGCGCAATCCGACGCCGGCTGTGGTGCGGCTGGCGGAGCGGCAAGGGGTCATCGTCACTGGATCAGTGCCCGACGTTCGTACCTGGCTTGTCGCGGCGGATGTCGTGGTGGCGCCGCTTCGGATCGCGCGGGGGATCCAGAACAAGGTGCTGGAGGCCATGGCCATGGCGCGACCGGTGGTTGCATCGGCAGCCGCCTTTCAAGGCATCGAAGCGCAAGCTGGCAAGGATCTTATCGTCGCCGAAACACCGGCCGAAGAGGCAAGGGCCGTGCTGAGCCTGATTGCCGACCGCCCGGCTGCGGAAGCGCTGGGAGCATCCGCCCGCCGCTGCGTCGAGACTGGCTATCGCTGGGACGTTCGGCTGGAGCCGTTGGCTGAACTCCTTTCGGCACGCGAGAGAAGAGCGGCCGCGTGACCGCCGTCCTCCCGATCGAGCAATCGGAGCCGCTCGGGCGACGAGCCATTGGAACCTGGCGGCCGCACCTTGTGGCGCTCGCCGCCGTTGGGGCCGTCATTCTCCTGCTCTTCCATGAAGACGTTGCCGACCTTGCCGGTATCTGGGCCGAGAGCGCTACCTTCAATCATTGTGTGCTCATTCTGCCCATCATCGGCTGGCTTGTCTGGCAGCGCTTGCCTGAGCTTCAGCAGATTGTTCCGAGCGCTTGGGCCTCGGGCCTTGGCATCGTCGCGGTCGGGGCGCTCGCATGGCTGCTCGGCTTTGCAGGCGGGGTGGCGCTTGCCCGTCATGCGGGCGTCGTCCTGATGCTGCAGGGAGCGGTGATCGCCTGCCTTGGACGCGATCTCGCCCGCGCTCTCGCCTTTCCTATCTTCTATGCCTTGTTTCTGATTCCTGCCGGCGACCAGCTCGTCCCGCCGCTCCAGACGCTGACCGCGCAGATGAGCATGGTGCTGCTGGGACTCGTGGGGGTCCCGGCCCATATCGAAGGCATCTTCATCACGACCCCCACCGGCTATTTCGAGGTCGCCGAGGCCTGTTCGGGCGTCCAGTTCCTGATCGCGATGATAGCCTATGGCGCCCTCGTGGCGAACGTCTGCTTCCGCTCCTGGCGCCGCCGCATCCTTTTCCTTCTGGCTGCGGCCACCATTCCGATCCTCGCCAACGGCGTTCGGGCCTGGGCGACCATCTACATCGCTCACCTGACCAGCAATGACTTCGCGGCCGGCTTCGATCACATCGTGTTCGGCTGGATATTCTTCGGTCTCGTCATGGCCTTCTTGATGGCGGCCGGCTGGCCTTTTTTCGATCGCGGCCCGGGTGATCCCTGGTCGTTCCCGGCTAAGGTCCAGCGGACGCGCCACCCTTCTTCGCCCCTTGCCGCCGTGACGGCGGCGGTGCTCGCCTTGGCCGCACTTCCGCTCGCCTGGTTGACAGTCGCGGCGTCCAGCTCAGAAGAAAGCGCAGCTGCCTTCGCACTCCCTGTCGTCGAGGGGTGGGAGCGCGTCCAGCCATCGGCCCGGCATCCCTGGCGGCCGCACTTCGCGGGTGCCGACCTCATGCTGATGGGGCGCTACCGGAGCAAAGCGGGCGAGGAGGTGGATCTCGCAATTTCGGTTTACCGACGTCAGGATGAGGGGCGCGAGCTGGTCGGCTACGGACAGGGTGCAGTGGGCCCGAACAGCCGCTGGGCCTGGACAGGAAGTGGTGCGCCCCCGCCCGGGGGCCGGCTCGACCGAATTGCCTCGCACCGTACGGTGCGGGAAGTTGCGAGCTTCTATCGGGTCGGCCGGGTTCTCACCGGGAGCGACTATGCGGTGAAACTCGAGACGATGAAGACGCGCCTCTTCGGCGGACCGCAGCGTGCGGTGGCGATCCTCGTCTCGGCGGAGGCGCCAGCCGAAAGCGTTGACCCGCGGCCTGCGATAGACGCATTCCTGAGCGCGCTCGGCCCCATCGAAGCGCTTGCGGACAGGGCTGCCGGCCTGCCACAGCAATAAGCGTGTGCGGCATTGCGGGTATCTTCCATCCTTCGGTCCCCAAGCCGGTCGACCCGGCCCGGGTGCGGGCGATGTCCGATGCCCTTGCGCATCGCGGGCCCGACGGCAGCGGCGTCTGGACAGCCCCTGGAATTGGTTTTGGCCATCGGCGCCTCACGATTCTGGATGCCGAAAGCGGCGCCCAGCCGATGCTTGATGCCGTGGGCCGGGTGGCGGTGGTCTCCGATGGGAAAGTCTACAATTTTCGGGAACTGAGGGCGGAGCTCGAGGCGAGGGGCCACGGCTTCCGCTCCAAAAGCGACACCGAAGTCATCCTTGCCGCGTGGAATCAATGGGGTCCCGACTGCCTGCAGCGCTTCAACGGCATGTTCGCCTTTGCGCTCTACGACGCGACCGCCGACGCCTTGCTTCTCGCCCGCGATCGTTTTGGCGTGAAACCGCTATTCTATGCGGAACTGGCCGACGGCGCGCTGATCTTCGCTTCGGAGCTGAAGGGCCTTCTTGCGCACCCTCTGTTTCGCCGCGCGCCCAGCCCGCAGGCGGTCGATGACCATCTCGCCTTCGGCTACGTGCCTGACGACGCGTCGATTCTGGCGGGCGTCAACAAGCTTGCCGCGGGCCATTACCTCCTGATCCGTCGCGGCCGACCCGTTCCGGCTCAGGTCCGCTGGTGGGACATTGACTTCACCTCCGATCAGAGCGGTACGGCCGATGAGCTCATCGAACTGATGCGGCAGGCCGTCCGCTCATGTATGATCTCGGACGTTCCCATCGGAGCGTTGCTCTCGGGCGGGCTCGAAAGCTCCGCCGTCCTTGCTTTCATGGCCGAAGCGAGCCGCAGCGCCGTCAACACCTGCTCGATCTCCCTGAAGGAGCCTGAAGAGTCTCGACATGCCGAGCTTGTCGCCCGGCGCTTCGCAAGCAGCCACCGCAGCCGGACCATCCCCGCCGACGATTTCGGCATCGTGCAGACGATCGTGGATGCCTTCGACGAGCCGTTCGGCCAGCTATGCGCACCGGGCACGTACCGGCTCGCGCAGCTCGCTCGCGAAAATATGAAGGTCGGGCTTTCCGGGGAAGGTCCCGACGAGGCTTTTGCGGGACATGAACGCTACCGCAGGTTGCTGCTCGAGGAGCGCGCCCGGCGGCTTTTCCTCGAGCCGGTTCGGAACGCCGCGAACGCGCTCGGAGAGCTTCATCCAAAGCTTGCCCGCGCGACGCGCTGGCATGCCGCCAGACCGAGCTCGCAGCGCTTCCGCCGTAATAGCGAGGAAGCCTATGCTGACATCGTTTGCGCCACCGATGCAGCCCTGCGTTCAAAGCTTTACCGGCCAGAGTTCATA
>JALYNE010000189.1 GCA_030773375.1 Pseudomonadota bacterium | reverse complement strand
ATACTCGTCGAGACCAACCTTACGCCTGGAAGAGGACCTGCCTCATGACCGAGCTTCCGTTCGTGCAGGTCGATGCCTTCGCGGATCGGCCTTTCGGCGGCAATCCGGCGGCCGTGATGCCGCTCGCTGCATGGCTGCCGGACGAAACCATGCAAGCCATCGCAATGGAGAATAACCTCAGCGAAACGGCCTTCACCGTGCCTGCATCGGGCGACGCCGATTACGAACTGCGCTGGTTTACCCCCACAACCGAAGTGGCGCTCTGCGGCCATGCAACGCTCGCGAGCGGACATGTCCTGATCGACGGCGAGGAGGTACGGTTCCGCACCCGCAAGGCGGGCGTGCTCGTGGTGCGGCGGGAGAGCGGTGGCGGCCTCACGCTTGAACTGCCGCTGACCCTCGTGAAGCCCGCCTCGGACGAGGCGCTTCTTGCCGCGCTCGGGACCCCGGAGGGCGAGGTCTTTCTTTCCTATCAGGGGGCGGAGGCAACCGCGATCATCCTCCTGCCGGATGCAGAAGCGGTTCGCGCCTGCACGCCTGATATGCGGGCGTTACGCGACATTGACTTGATGGCGATCGTCACCGCACCGGGTGACGGCGAAGAGGACGTGGTCAGCCGCGTCTTCGTCCCTGCCTGGGGAGTCGACGAGGATCCCGTAACCGGTTCCGCGCACGCAGCGCTCGCGCCCTTTTGGGCGGAAAGACTCGGACGCGAGCGCTTCACGGCCTTCCAGGCGAGCCGGCGCGGCGGGCGGATCGAATGCCGCCTTGCTGGTGATCGCGCGATCCTGGGTGGCCGCTGCGTGACTGTTGTCGAGGGGACCTATCACCTCTGATCCGGTTATCCGCCGTTGGGCCAGCTCAGGCGATGTTTCGCAGCGCGGCGTAGCTTCCGTAGCTCGCCACCGCGAAAGGAACGAAATAGGTCAGCAATAGCCTCCAGATCACGACCGGCTCATCGCCGACAAGCGCGCTGCTTTGGTTGATCGCGTTGAGGATCGTGCCAACGACGATCGCAACGGTGAGCGACCGCTTCACGGCAGGCCAGCTGAAGGTGCGTCTAAGCGCCTCCTTCCGGGGCAACATCCGGCACCTCCTTGCACTCGCTCGGCATCGGCAGCCCCGCGAGGAGCGCCTCCAGCGCACCCAGGATCGGGCGCTGGCTCGGCAGCATCTTCGCGCGAGCGACAGGCAGGGTAAACCAGTCTGCTTTGTCAGCTTCGGGAAAGGACAGGAACACACCGCTGCCCGGCGGCCATTCCATGTTGAAGTGCATGCTGACGATGTTCGCGGGATCGAGGTCACCCTCGATTGCAAAGGCGTCCACCCATTTGCCGCCGGCCTGGCGGATGCGGCAGAGCGGGATAGGATTTCCATCAACCTTCATGCCGAGCTCTTCCTCAAATTCACGCAGCGCGGCGGCGGCAGGAGATTCCCCTGGCATAACCCCGCCCTTGGGGATCATCCAAGCGCCCTCATCCTTGCTGCGCCAATAGGGCCCGCCGGGGTGGATGAGAAGCACCTCCGGCCCCGCGCGCCGCTGGCGGTAGAGCAGGATCCCAGCGCTGACCTCCGCCATGTCTCGTCAGCCCAGAGCCGCGGCAGCGAGATAGAAGAAGGCACCGATGAGGCCCGCCGCGGGAAGCGTGATAACCCAGGCGATGACGATGTTGCCGGCCACCCCCCAGCGGACCGCCGATGCGCGGCGGGCTGCGCCGACTCCGACGATGCAGCCGGTGATGGTGTGGGTGGTCGAGACCGGGATGCCCAGCGAGGTGGCTGAAAAGAGCATGATGGCGCCGCCGGTCTCGGCCGAAAAACCTTGGTGCGGGGTCAAGCGCGTGATTTTGGAGCCCATGGTGTGGACGATCCGCCAGCCGCCCATGAGCGTGCCGAGCCCCATTGCTGCCTGACAGGTGATGACGACCCAGAAGGGAACGTGGAACGTGCCGCCGAGCATGCCCTGCGAGAACAGCGAGCATGCCCTGCGAGAACAGAAGGACGGCGATGATCCCCATCGTCTTCTGGGCGTCATTGGCGCCGTGGCCGAGCGAATAAAGGGCTGCCGAGACCAGTTGAAGCCGGCGAAAGATGCGATCAGCGAACTTCGCGTTCACGCGCGCAAAGATCCAGGACGTGATCAGCACCAGCATCAGCGCAACCAGCATCCCGATGCTGGGCGAGAGCACGATCGCGATCGCGGTCTTGGTGACGCCGGCCCAGACGATAGCAGGCATGCCGGCCTTCGCCGTGCCTGCGCCGATCAGCCCTCCGATGAGGGCGTGGCTGCTGCTCGATGGGATACCGAGCAGCCAGGTGATGACGTTCCAGCTGATTGCGCCCATCAGCGCCCCAAAGATCACCGCCGGATCGATGATGCCCGGATCGACAATGCCTTTTCCAACCGTCTCGGCCACGTGCAGCCCGAAGAACAAAAAGGCGATGAAGTTGAAGAAGGCGGCCCAAGCGACCGCCACGTGCGGCCGAAGCACGCGCGTCGAGACCACTGTTGCGATCGAATTGGCGGCGTCGTGGAGTCCGTTCAGGAAATCGAACAGCAAGGCGACACCGATCAGTGCGGCAAGGAGCGGCAAGGCGAGAGTCGGCTCCATGATCAGGCGTGGTCGATCACGATGCCTTGTATCTCATTTGCAACGTCCTCGAACCGATCGAGCACCCGCTCGAGATGGTGGTAAACCTCCCGCCCGATGAAATAGGCCATCGGCCGTTCCTCGCCCAAAGTCTGGAACAGCGTCTTCAGGCCGTCTTGGTGCAGGTCGTCGGCCGCGCCTTCGAGGTGCACGACATTCTCGGTGATGCGATCGAGTTGAGCGCCGTTCCTTCCGACCGAGCGAAGAAGCGGTATCCCCTCCGCAACCAGGCGGGCGGCCTGGCCGGCAAGTGCAGCCATTTCGCACATTTGCGGCTCGAAGCTTTTGACATCGTACAGCGTGATCGCCCGCGCTGTCTGCCGCATCTCGTCGATCGCATCGTCCATCGAGGAAATGAGGCTGGTGATCGCGCTTCGGTCGAATGGAGTGATGAAGCTGCGGCGCACCGCGAGCAGCACGTCGCGCGTGATCGCGTCGGCCTGATGCTCATAGTCGCTGATGCGCGCGCAGGACTCCGCTATTCCGACTTGTCCGGAGAACATGGCCCCCATTGCGTCCGCACCGCTAACCAGCGTTTCGGAATGGCGCGCAAACATTTCGAAGAAAGAATCCTCACGCGGCATGATCGCCTTGAACAGTCTCAGCACGTCGAACCTCGCAGGCGGCGGTGGCGGGGCGGAAAGCAACGCGATGGGCACGCGGCTACCGGCAGCAGCAGGAGGCGTAAAGCCGAGAATGAGCTCCTTCAGGCCCGACTCGTCGACGGCTGCGGCCGCGTCCTGGCGGGTGAACCAGCCGGTGTCGCGCTGGTCGCGTTCGGGCCAGTGACCGCTCTGAATGGTGGTGCGGAGCGGGAACACCTGCACTTCCGCCAGCACCGCAGCGCCGTTTCTGCGGATCTTTTGATATTGGTAGCTGCCAATTGCTTCGCGCGAGACGAGCCCGGTTATGCCCGCTTCCTCATAGGCCTCCTGGGCCGCGGACTGCGGCGGTGAGAGGCCCCGAATGGGGTTGCCGCGGGGGATGACCCACCTTTTCGTCCTGCGCGACGTGATCAGCAGGAAGCGCGGTTCGCCGTCCGGGCCGACATCATATGCGAGAACTCCAAACTGGCTGATCAATCGCTCCACTCCGGATCAACGTAAGAGCAACGGATCGATCGATTGGTTCCGCCGCCTGCCTCTCGCTCGGCTTGGTGTGGGATCGACTTTGCTGGTTCGGCTTGTCGTTTTCTTTCGCCGGCTTCACAAAGGGCCCAGCAAGCGAGGAGCGGCAATGGATCATCCAGAAGAAAAGTCGCTCCGGCGGGACATCGGCTTTTTCGGGTCTGCGTTTTTGTCGTTCAACGGCGTGGTGGGGGCGGGCATCTTCGCGCTGCCGGCGACGCTTTACACACAGTTCGGTGCGTTCAGCCCCTGGCTTTTCCCCTTGTTCGGGGCGCTGGTACTGATCGTCGCTTATCCTTTTTCCCGTCTTGCCGCTTATCATCTGGCCTCCGGGGGTCCGGTGATGTACACGGCCGCTTTCGGGCCGCTGGTCTCGTTTCAGATCGGATGGATCTATTATGTTGCGCGCTCGACCGCGCTTGCGGCGAACAGCAACGTATTTGTCACTTACGCCGCTTCGCTTTGGGCACCATTGGCCGAAGGTCTGCCGCGGGTGCTTGCGATCGTGACGCTCTGCGGCACGCTGACCTTCGTCAACATCGTGGGCGTGAAGCGGGCGATCCGGGCCCTCGACGCGCTGACGATCCTGAAAGCCACCCCGCTTCTCATTTTCGCCATCTGGGCCCTGATCAGCTTCGGGGAAGCGGTCCCGGCACCGGGGCCGCTCCCTGAGCTTTCGGGCATCGAGGCGGCGGCCCTGCTCGTCTTCTACGCCTTCGTCGGCTTTGAAAATTCGGTCGTGCCTGCGGGCGAGACCGCAGATCCTCGCCGAACCATTCCGCGGGCGCTTATCACCACGCTTGTCGCAACAATGACGCTCTACTTCCTCGTTCAGCTCGCTTACGTTGCCGTGATGCCGCGCGGTGCTGGCGGCGATGCTCCGCTCGTCGAGTTCGGCACCCGGCTTGCGGGTCCGCTCGGCGGCTTGATCCTCACCGCCGCCGCCTTGTTCTCGCTGACCGGCAATATCATGGGTGGGCTCACTGCCACGCCCCGGACGACCTTCGCGCTTGCGCGCGACGGTCTGCTGCCGGCGTGGTTCGGAAGGGTTAGCGAGCGTTTCGCAACGCCTGCGAACTCCGTGCTGTTCATGGGGGTGCTGACGACTTTGCTGGCTCTGAGTGGCAGCTTCGTCTGGCTCGCTGTGGTCAGCACGCTTGCACGGATGATCGTCTATTCAGCGAGCATAGCGGCGCTGCCCGGCACTCGCCGCCGCGCAGCAGAAGGGCGTGCGGGGCCGGCGATCTGGTTTCCAGTGGCGGCCGCGCTCGCGGTTTGCGGATGGGCCGCCTCGCAATCGGAATGGCCGTCCTGGCGGATGCTGCTCGCGCTCGTCGCGGTGGGCACGATGCTCTACGTTGCCGCGCGCCTGGCTGCCGTCAGGCAGGCTCCAGTGCCGCCGCAATAGTCGTTTCGATCCAGCCGCCGCCGAGCACCCGGTCGCCTTCATAGAGAACGGCTGCCTGGCCGGGAGCAACCCCATATTCCGGCGCCTCAAAGTGGATGCTCGTGCCGTCGAACCGCACCGGCGCCGGGCGCGCCATCGAGCGCACCTTGGCCGTCAGCCCTTCGCGCTGTTCTTCGGCAAGCCAGTTAACGCCCGCAAGATGCGCCGCCCGAACGGCAAGAGCCGCCTTGGGACCAACGACCACCCGCCTCCTCTCCGGCTCCAGGCGTACGACATACAAGGGGTCCGGATGGCCGCCAATCTCGAGCCCGCGGCGCTGCCCGACGGTGAAGTGGATGAGGCCCTTGTGTCGGCCCAGCACCCGGCCGTCGGCATCGACGATCTCGCCCGGCTCCCCAGCCTCGGGCCGGACCTTCTTCACCACGGCGGCATAATCACCATTTGGCACGAAGCAGATGTCCTGGCTGTCGGGCTTGTCGGCGACGGCGAGTTTCAGCTCCTTTGCAATCTCGCGCACTGCTGTCTTTGGCATGCCCCCGAGCGGGAAACGCAGGAACTCGAGTTGCTCCTTTGTGGTCGCGAACAGGAAGTAGCTCTGGTCGCGTGCCGGGTCGGCGGCCCGGTGAAGCTCCGGCCCGTTGGCGCCCAGGATGCGGCGGACATAATGCCCGGTCGCCAGGCAATCAGCGCCAAGCTCGCGCGCCAGGCCGAGGAGGTCGGTAAACTTCACACCCTGATTACAAGCAATGCAGGGGATCGGGGTGCGGCCGCGCGCATATTCGTCTGCGAAGCGCTCCATCACGCTGCCTCGGAAGCGGCTTTCATAGTCGAAAACATAATGCGCGATGCCCAGCCGATCGGCGACCGTGCGAGCATCATAAATGTCCTGGCCGGCGCAGCAGCTTCCAGTGCGTTGAACAGCGGTGCCGTGGTCATAGAGCTGCAGCGTCACGCCGATCACCTCGGCGCCTGAGCGCGCGGCGAGCGCGGCCACGACCGAGCTGTCGACGCCGCCCGACATGGCGACGACGATCCGGGATTTGTGCTGCGGCCGGCCGAGCTGGAAATCAACAGTCATCGACGACGCACATAGCGATTGCCGGCACCGCCGGACAGTGGCGCGCCGCCTTTACCTCGTCTTCAGCTTGTTTGTTTAGATGCAAAGCAATGGATTTGAGCTTTTTCCGCCGCGCCGAGATGCGGTTGGCCGGCCGTTCGGCCGTGCGGCTGGATTATGGCGTCCTCATTGCGACTCTGGAAGCCGTCCAATCAGCAAGCACCGTCGCGCGGGCTTTGCGGGACGTCGGCGGCGAAGGCTCTGCTCCGTCGGGACGCGACCCTGCGATCGAGCTGATCCTCGGCGGGCCGAGCTGGCGGGAAGCGATCGATGCGCAGGGGGGCTCCTTCAACCGCGCCTGCGCGAAGCACGCCGGAAAGGGCGCGTAAACGCAAATGACC
>JALYNE010000188.1 GCA_030773375.1 Pseudomonadota bacterium | reverse complement strand
GCGCCGAAGCGAAGGTCCGACACTCCGGGCGTTTCGCTCGCAGTCACCTGGCCCGCATCGACGAAGGCGACGACTCCGTAATCGCCGAAGCGGTACCGCCCCTCCAGAGCGAATTCGGTGAGGCTTCGGCCGCCGAGCGGAACGAAGATGGTCGGCGGCGCCTTTTTGGGCTTCTCCGGATTGAATTTGGGGTTCGGTACGACCTCCCGCGGCCCGAGCTGCTGGAAGCCGAAGCCGCGCACCGACCCGCCGCCGCCCGCATAGAGGCGCCGCGAGGGCGCGAGTTCGTCCCGCTCGATGCCGAAGATCGAGCCGAAGCGCGCGCGGCCGGCGACGACGAGGCTTTCGCCGACGGGGTAATAGGCGCTGCCCTCGATGAGGTTGCGGATGTAAGGCGTGGTCTGGTTCTGCAGCGAAACTTCAGGGTTCGTCCGTCCCAGCAGGCGGAAGCCCTCGGTCGGATTGAGAAGGCTGTTGCTCCTGTCGTAGCCGAGCTGGCCGATGAGGCCGCCGATGAAAAAGGCATCGCCGACCCGAAGCTTCGGCTCACCGATGCGGCTTTCGTTGGTGGCGATGAGTTCGGCGCCGTATGCCCAGGTCCAGCGCTTTTGCCAAATGGGCGTAGATTCGCGCGAGATGAGACCTTGGAGGCGCGCCGTGTAGCCGCGGAATGCGGCGTAGTCGCGCCGTCCGGCTTCGAGCAGGGCGAGCACCGAACGATCTCGCCTGCCGGCGTTCGAGCGGCGGAAGGAGAGGTTGACCGACTGCTCCTGCGTGCCCGCCACCGCCGCGGCACGAAGCGCGCCTTCGGGCGGGAACAGGTTGCGGTGCTCCCAGGCGCCCTCGATGCGGAGGCCTTCGCCGGTGTTGAAGCCCCCGCTGGCTGTCAGCGCGCGCGGCGGGCCGGCATCCTGGCGGACGAGGATGTTCACATATTCGGTGCCGTCCGGGCCCGCCTCGCCGGTCCGCACCGGCTCGGCCGTGACGCTGGCAAACAGGTTGGTCGCGACCATGGCCTCGCGCAGATCGTCGACCTTGCGGCGGTCGTAAAGCTCGCCGCGGTCGAAGCGCGCGAGCACGCCGACATGCTCAGCACTGAAGGCGAGATCGCCCTCGGTCGTATAGCCTCTGAACAGCGCCCGCGGACCTGGCGTCACCGGCAGCGTATAATCGCCAAGGTCGGTGTCGGGGTCGAGCAGCACGTCGCGCGTGCCGATCTCCGTAAAGGGATAACCCTGCTCGGGAAGGCGCAGCAGCACATTGGCTTCCGCACCCTCGATCTCGGCCGCGACGATCGGGTCGCCGGTCTTGAGCTTCAGCGCCTCACGGGCAAGCCCGGGCGGCACCGTCTCGGCGCCGGTCAGCGCGATCGTGCCGAGCTTGTAGCGGTCGCCCGGAAGCGCGTTCACAACGACGCGAAGCTGCCCAGCCTGCTCGGGCACCTGCTCGATCGCGACGGACGCGACGGCATCGTAATAGCCTTCCGAGCGAAGTAGACGGATCGCGAGAGCCTCGTCTTCACGGGCGCGCGCGGCGACCTGCGCGCCGTTCGTCGCCTCGCCATCGGCATCCTCCAGCGCGGAGAGATCTCGAAAGCGGCCTTCCAGGCCGACTTCCTCCAGGCCTTCAACCACCAAGGTATAGCGGACCGCTGCCGGCCGGGTTTCCTCTTCGCCTTCCGCAGCCGGAGGCGGCGTCGTGACATCGAACGTCGCCAGCGGCGGCAGCGGCTCGGTCAGCGCCGGGTCGGCAGGCGCCGCGTCCGGCAACAGCTCCGGGGTCTCGCCGGGAGCCGCAGGCGGCATTTCGAAATTCTCGATCGGCTCGAGCGGGCGGCCGAGCTCGGGATCGAGCGGTGGAAGCTGTGCTTCGAAATCCTGATCGGAGACGATCGGAGCGTCGGGATCGGGAGGCGGCTTCTGCGCATGCAGCGCCGGCCCGAGCGCCAGCACCCCGCCTGCCAAGACCGTCACTATCGCCCCGCGTCGTGCCAAGCTTTCACGCCCCCGTTCAGGAGGCGAAACGAACGCCCCATAAAAACGTGCCCAACTCAAGAGCTTGGCGCAAGCGATTCTTCACCATCCGCCCGTCCCGCGTTGTGACTGTGGCTGGGGATCCTCGAGATGCGGATCGACCTTGCTATTCGTCCTGGGGCGCCTATGCCGCGGTGCATTGATGAAGGTAGCGATTTGCACCCCGCATTATGCAGACGTGACGGCGGCCTACGCACGCAGTCTTTCGAAGATGCTGCTGCGGACGGCCGCCTCGAGCATCACCTATAACGGTATTGCGACGAGCCCGTCCTTCGAAGTCTTCATGCGGAAAAGCTCGGTGCTTCCGAGGTGCCGGAACACGCTGGTGAAGGACGCCCTGGATTGGGAGGCGAATTACCTCCTTTGGATCGACGCGGACCATTCCTTCCCGGAAGATTCGCTCCTGCGCCTTCTCTCGCTCAATCTGCCGGTCGTCGGAGTGAACTACCCGAGACGCGCCAAACCCACCTGGCCCACCGCCGTATCGCTCGACGGGCAGTTCATCTGGACCACCGAAGATCTGGCAAAAAGCGGCGAGGTGGTTCAGGTGCTGCACCTGGGGCTCGGCTTCTGCCTCATCGACATGAACGTCATTCACGCGCTTCGCCAGAACGGCGCCGGCAGGCCCTTGTTCGCGCTCGAGATGATCGGCGAAGGCCTCGAGGCGGTGGCCGAAGACGTCTTCTTTTTCAGGCGCGTCAATGAAGCCGGATTTGGCGTCTATCTGGATCATGCACTGTCGTGGCACATTGGCCATGTCCACGACCGGGTCGTCACCAATGCCGACGCCATTGCGGACAGGGACCAGTTCCCCAACCCAAAATGAGGGCGCGTCTTGTTCCCGAAGCCCCTCCCTGCCGCGCAAGCCTGAGGCGGTCAGACCGGCTTTCCGAAACGGGTTGAGAGGGATGCTCGCTCACGATAAACGTGCGCGCCAAACCACAGGCTTGAACGGCAAAGTGCATGGATCAGAACACACGGCTCGTACGGCGCGAGGAATTGCTCGAAGCGGACGTCAATGGTGAAATCGTGGCGCTCCACATCGAGCGAGGGCAATGTTACGGCCTGAATGCCGTCGCTTCGGAAATCTGGCGCATGCTCGAAAAGCCCAAATCCGTAGGCGAGATTTGCACGGCTTTGCGCGACGACTACGAGATCGACGAATCAACCTGCCATCAGGAGGTGGTCGACCTCCTCTCGGACCTGAAACAGGAAGGCCTCATCGAAGAGGTCGCACGATAGCCGCCGCGACTTAAGGGCCCAGCTGATTGCAAGCGGAGGAGTCAAGATCCAGCTGGTTAGACTCGTTCTCGGTTCGTTAAACCGGGAACGGGTCCAGTTCCTCGTGTTTTCCGTGCTTTCCGAGTGGTCAGGTGATTCCACCTGACAGACAAGCACTTTAGGCCTCGGCGCAGGTCGGGTCAGATCGCTTCGCTCGTCTACCGCTGCTCGAGAAATGCTCTCGCATGCTGCTCCAGCAGCTTGGCCTGTTGGTCGAAGCCTTCCATCCCCCAGACACGCTGCGCTCGGAAAACCGCAACTTTCCCAACCAACGCCAGACATTGCCGGAGATGGTGCTGCGTCTGGCCCATGAGCGGCACGTAGCGCCCGCGATAGGTGTTCGCCACGAGCGCATCGACAGCCTCGATGCCCTGCAGGCGCTCGATAACAGCACCGCCGTCCTGCGGTTTCGAAAGCAGATAGAGGTGGCTGAGCTCGATGCTCTCCCCGCTCGGGCGTGATCGGGTGGGAACGTTGTATTTTTCAGCATCGTCGAAAGAAGCTTCGAATTCCTCGGCGGTTCGTCCGGTGCGTTCCAGCGCATCCTTCCAGAGCCTCAGCCTTGGAATGCCGGCGTGCGCGAGGACCTTTCCATCCTCGATCCTGACCACGCAAACGTCATCGGCGAGGATCTTGAAGCCGCGGTCGTGAAACCAGGCTGCAAGCGTCGACTTTCCTGCGCCCGAATGGCCCATGAAGGCAATTGCCCGGCCATCGATTTCAACAGCGTTGGCGTGCAACGGCAGCAGTCCGCGTTGATGAAGAATCGCCCCGAAAGCCGACCCGAGCAGGAAAAGCCGGAGGTTACGCGCGGTCGCTCCGGAGCAGGGCTCGACCACGATTTCGGAGCCGCCCCGTATCCAATAGCGAGCCGCCGTCACGATGTTCAGGATCGCTCCGTCCGCGACCACCGAAAGGCCATGCGGTTCCTCCCCATCCAGCAGCCGAGGAACGGGCCCGATGCGGATCACCACGTCGGCTGGCCCCTCCGCCTGCACCTCATCGAGGTCGGACAGCACGATCTCGGACTGGATGCTGAGCCCGAATATCCTGTAGCTCCGCGCCCCCTGCACGGCTTGGTCTCCCCTGACGGGCAGCATCATCCAGCCTTTCGGGTGATCGGCGAAAGCATAGCAGACGCGGTCATCAAGATGAGCGAGAGGGAAATGTGGCGAGGCAGGTATATTCGCCAGCGCGGTCACCGCCAATTATGGCCTCTCCGGCATAGGTGACCCACACATGGGCGCTGAGCCCTCGCTCCTGATCCTGGGCCACCCCGTAATGAAGAGCGGTCGCGATTCCGCGGCGCCGCAGCAAGACCTGCATCGCAAGCCCCTTCTGGAAGCAGACGATTTTCCACGGCAGCCGCCGCGCGCAAGCTTCAACCGCCCAGCGTGCGCGGGCAATCTCGTCGAAAGAGCCCGCTCGATCCGTCTTTGCTCCACCGTCGCGGCTGACGGCGCTGACGACGCGGCGGAAAGGCATCAGATGAATGGCGAGCGAAGCGACCGCGAGAACGAAGCTGGCCTCAGCCAGAAAAAAACAGTCGCGCCAGCTCATCGCCTTCAGGCGCCGCCAATCGGAAGCCAACGACATTTACCACCCAGATAAGCTGTGATCGATTCTAGTCCTACCGGCCATCCGGTACGGCGGCAATGGCCGCCCTCTTGTCAAAAGGACGTTCGTGTCTGCTCGTAACTCTGCCCGGCCTGCGGCTCGACCCTGAGATGCGCACGCCACTGGCCCGGCGCCGCATTCCCCAAGGTCACGGTGGAAAGCGTCACGGCTTCGCCGCCGCTGAGATTGACCGATCCCTTGTGGCTCGAGCGATTCCCGCCGCTGGTCACTTCCAACGCGAAGCTTGCCGCATAAGGGGCGTCAGACGATCCGACCACCCTCACCCGGACGCCCTCGCCGGCGGGCTCGGCAACAAGCTGGATCGGCTCCCGAGCGCGATCCTGCCCGGCATTGGCGGAAAGCGAAGACATCATGCCAGCCAAAGCTCCGAGCAACTTGAACATACGAACTCCGAACCTTCCGCGCCAAATCGAGTCTAGCGCGGCGAGTTGGGCGGAGGCGCTGCGCGCTCCCTTCCCGCGATCGCCGCAGCCCCATTGGCCGCCCCCGCCTGAATGTCGCCCGTAGCAAGCTGGCGGGCGACCGCGTCCGCATTGGCGAATGGACCGCCCTGCACGGCTGGCGCTCCAGTGACGTTTCCGGCTTGCCCGAACAGCGGCAGGAGCGCGCCTTCGGCGCTGACGGAGGTGTCCTGACCGAGCGCCTGCGCGACCGCAAGACAATCCACCCCGTTCGGAGCAGGCCGGTCTTCCGCCTGCGCCTTCCGGCAAGCTTCGACGATCTCTGGCGCGACCACCTGAGCAGCCCGTTCCCGAGGCGCTTCCTGACCGGAGTTCGACGACTTTGCGCCGCGGACCGGCGCCACTCGAGCGGCAGCGGAAGCAGGCGGCCGAGGCGTGATTTGCTCGATCGCGACCGCCCCGCGCTGCGCCCCAGCGCCATGTGCTCCGAGCGCAAGGAGGGCGACTGCAGTAATGGAAAGAATGTGCCTGGACATTGGAGCAATGTAAGGGCGGCTCCTCGAAAAGTCCACCCAAGCAGCTGTTTGGAGGATTGAAGCGAGAGGGCCGGCGACTGCCGCGGCGGCGCCGTTCAAGGGCTTTGGAGGAAGTTGCCCGTAGCCAGAGCAGCGGCGAGGAGCTAAGCCGCCTTCGGCTTTGAGCGGGGCTGGCAGAGTGCCCGAGCCGGAAGGACCTCAAGGAAAGATGACTGCAGTTCGAAGCCTAGATCGCGCTACCGACGGTCGGGCACTTCATGAAGAGCCAGACTGCCATTGCCGTCGCCAACACGGTGAAGGTTCTGCAACAAAGGGGCATCAACGCGGAACTGCACAACATCGATTCTGCCGAGATCGTGACTGCGCACGACATGTTTGCAAACATGGTGCTGCATTCATCGAGATGGGACGCGATGCTGTTCATCGATGCGGACATGGGCTTTCCGGAGCGGCTTATCCTGAGGATGCTGGACGTGGAGGGCGACGTCAGCGCTGCGGCGTGCCCCCGCCGAACGCTGGACCTGCAGCGGCTGGTCTCCGCAGCGCAGGCGCACGGAGATATCCAGAAGGCTAAGTCCGCAGCTTCCGATTTCACCGTCGGCTTTGGGTGGGACCCGAACCAGCAAGGCGCGACTCAGATCATCAACGGCTTTTGCTCGGCGGCCAGCGTCGGGATGGCAATTGCTCTCATCACAAAAGCCGCGCTGCACGCGATGGTTGACGCAAAGGTGGTCGAGCCCAGGCTGGATTTGACAGCGAGCGGCGGCGGGG
>JALYNE010000187.1 GCA_030773375.1 Pseudomonadota bacterium | reverse complement strand
AACATCACCGGCAAAAGGGTGGTTGCCGGCATTTCGGGCGTCGGCTTGGTCGAGCGCGCAACGCCCCGGACCTTTTGGATCGGCCTTCGCTATGGCAGGTGAGGCCTCTCGCGACAGCCAAATGGTTGAAAAACCAGTTGACTGGGCCGCGCCCTTGAGCGATCTGCCGACCCGATGACTGCAAGCGCACCTTCGCAGGTTTGGCTCTGGTGGCGGGGAACGATTTCTCACGGCGGATGCCTGCGTCGATGGTGACGAGAGCCGTTTAGGTTCAGTTTGCCAAGACCAGCCCGCCGCCCGGCGGGTTTTTTTTCGCGCTCTCGACCAGGAATTGCATCATGTACCAGAAAGTAGCCCCGATCCTTCCCCCCGAGACCGCCGCCAGCGAAGCGGCGGAAGCCGCGCTGGCTCGGCTCTATGCGGGTGAAAACCTCGAGGCGAATGCCGCCGAGCAGCTGTTCGCTGAACTCGTGGCGGGACGGCTCAGCCAACCTTCTATCGCTGCCATGCTGATCGCGCTTCGCTTCAAGGGCGAGACGGCCGACGAGATGATCGGCGCGGCCAAAGCCCTCCGCGCCGCCGACGAATATTTTCCGAGGCCCGATTACCTGTTCGCCGATAGCTGCGGCACGGGCGGCGACGGGTCCGCCTTGATCAACGTCTCGACGGCGGTCGCTTTCGTGGCAGCGGCGGCCGGCCTACCGGTCGCCAAGCACGGCAATCGCTCGGTCACCTCGCCCTGCGGATCGGCCGACGTTCTCGAACGGCTCGGCGCCAAGATCGACGTCTCGGCCGAACTCTCGCGACGTGCGCTCGATGAGGCGGGCGTCTGCTTCCTGTTCGCCCCGCGCTACCACCCTGGCCTGCGCCACGCCGGGCCGGTGCGACGCGCGCTCAAGGTCAGGACGATCATGAACCTGCTCGGGCCCTGCCTCAACCCCGCCGAGCCTCAGGTGCAGCTGCTTGGCGTTGCCGAGCCGCGGCTCCTCGAACCGGTGGCGAAGACGCTCTCCTCGCTTGGCGTTCGCCAAGCACTGGTGGTGCACGGGTCGGGGATCGACGAAATGGCGCTGCACGGAGAGACGCAGGCGGTGCGCGTCTGCGACGGCAGCTTAGAAGCGCTGACGATCGCGCCTGAGGATGCGGGGCTGGAGCGCACCCCGCTCGACAAATTGAAAGGCGGCGGGCCCGATGAAAATGCGGAGCGGCTCAAGGCACTGCTGATGGGCAGGGGTCACGCCTCGGATAATGATGCGGTGGCGCTCAATACCGGCGCCTTGCTCTTCACTGCCGGTTTGTCTCCGTCCCTTCGCGACGCAGTGGCGGCCGCGCATCACACGATCCTTTCCGGCGCTGCCTACCAACGGCTGCTGGCTTTCCTGGAGGTGACCAATGCGTGAACCGGGCGGCGTGCTGGGCGAGATTGTTGCCCGCAAGCGCAAGGATGTTGCCGAGCGGCTGGCTGGCGTCACGCACGAGGAGCTTCGCCGCAAGGCCGAGCCCACGCAGCGGAGCCTTCGAAAAGCGCTCGCCTGCCCTGGCGCGCGGTTCATCATGGAAGTGAAGCGGGTTTCGCCCAGTCAGGGCGAACTTCGCGCCGCCGCCGACCCGGCCGCGATGGCGCGCGCCTATCGCGGCGCGGCGGATGCGATCAGCGTCCTGACGGACGGCCCCTATTTTGGTGGCTCGTTCGAGGATCTGCAGGCCGTCCGGAAGGAGTTTACCGGACCCATTCTGGCCAAAGATTTCGTCGTGGACGTGCGCCAGGTGCCCGAAGCCCGAATGCACGGCGCGGACGCAGTGCTGGTGATGCTCTCCGTGCTCGATGATCATGAGGCGGCTGCGGTGATCGCCGAAGCGAGGAAGCTGGGCATGGACGCGCTCGTTGAAGCGCATGACGAGGAGGAAGTCCGGCGCGCCGTTGCGCTGGAGGCCGAGATCGTCGGGATCAACAACCGCGATTTGAGAACGCTCAAGGTCGATCTTGCGACCACCGAAAGGCTCGCCGCTCTTGTCCCCCCCGACCGGCTGGTTGTCGCGGAATCGGGCATCGAAGGTCGACCGGACGTGGAGCGGCTTGGCCCGCACGCCGACGCATTTCTGGTTGGATCGTCGTTGATGCGCGCGGACAATCCGGCACAGGCGGCGCGGGCACTGGCCTTCGGACGAGTCAAGGTTTGCGGGCTCACGCAGCCCCAGGATGTACAGCTGGCATCGGCGCTTGGCGCCTCTTATGCGGGCATCGTGATGGTCCCCGGTACGCCGCGGGCGGTAAGCCCCGGTGCTGCCGACGCGCTTGCCACGGCGGCGGCGGAGAGCGGCACGCTTGTTGTTGGCGTCTTTCGCAACGAAGGGCTGCATAAGGTTGCTGAGGTGGCGCGCCGGCTCGGGCTCGGAGCTGTGCAGCTCCACGGCCAGGAGGACGCCTCCTATGTAAAGGCGCTCAAGAACCTGCTTCCGGAAAGCTGTGAAGTCTGGGCGGCCGGCGCGGTGGGGAATGAGGCGCCGGATTTACGAACGGGCGCCGACCGGATCTTGTTCGACACGCTTGTCGACGGGCGCTCCGGCGGCACCGGCAAGGCCTTCGACTGGTCGCGGGTGAAGGACCGCAGCGATCTATCCACCAGCATCCTCGCCGGTGGACTGAAGCCGGAAAACGCCCGCGTCGCGGCCGCGGTCGGCGCTTTCGCGCTCGACGTCAGCTCGGGCGTCGAAGCGGAGCCGGGCCGCAAGGACCCGAACAAGCTCCATGCCTTTTTCGAAGCGCTCCGCCTGCCGGTGCGTGGGGAGATCACGACATGCTGATGACGGGCCGCTTCGGCGATTATGGCGGCGCCTACGTACCTGAAATCCTGATGCCGGCGCTTGAGGAACTCGAGGCGGCATTCGTAACGGCGCAGGAGGATCCGGAGTTCCAAGCCGAGCTTGCGGAGCTTCTTACGAAATATGCCGGCCGGCCGACCCCGCTCACCCGTTGCCGCCACCTCGGGTCCGAGCGGGCGCGGATCTACCTGAAGCGCGAGGACCTGCTCCACGGCGGCGCGCACAAGACGAACCAGGTCCTTGGCCAAGGGCTGCTTGCCAAGAAGATGGGCAAGCACCGGATCATCGCCGAGACCGGCGCTGGCCAGCACGGCGTCGCCACTGCGCTTGCGGGCGCGCTGTTCGGCCTCGAAACGCGGATCTACATGGGCGCCCATGACGTCGAGCGGCAGCGCCTCAACGTCTTCCGGATGCAGCTGATGGGGGCTGAAGTCATCCCGGTGGAAAGCGGCGGGCGCACGCTGAAGGATGCCGTCAACGAGGCATTGCGTGACTGGACGGCCAGCTTTGCGGATACCCATTACCTGCTCGGCACCGTTGCCGGGCCGCATCCCTTCCCGCTGATGGTTCGAGAATTCCAGCGCGTGATCGGCAAGGAAGCGCGCGTGCAAGTGCTTGAAGAGGAAGGTCGGCTTCCCGATGCGGTGATCGCCTGCGTCGGGGGTGGATCCAACGCGATGGGCGCATTTGCGGATTTCGTGCCCGACCACAACGTGCGGCTGATCGGGGTGGAGGCAGCCGGCCGAGGCCTGGATGGGCATGAGCACGGCGCCACCCTTTTACGCGGTCGGCCAGGCGTGCTGCACGGCTCCGAAACCTATGTGCTGCAGGACGCGGACGGCCAGATCGCCGACAGCTGGTCGGTCTCGGCCGGCCTCGACTATCCCGCTGTCGGGCCGGAGCATGCCCACCTCAAAGACAGCGGCCGGGCCGAATATGTCGGCTGCACAGATCAGGAGGCTTTGGAGGCGTTTGCATTGCTCGCGCGCTCGGAGGGCATTGTCTGTGCCTTCGAATCCGCCCACGCACTCGCGCACGCGCTCAAGATGGCGGAGCAGGCCAGCGAGAATATGCTGCTGGTCGTCAACCTCTCCGGCCGCGGCGACAAGGACATGGAACAGGCGCAGCGGCTGCTTGGATTTTCAGCATGAGCCGATACGAACGCATGTTCCGGCGCCTCGGCAACCAGGGCGCGTTCGGCGGCTTCGTCATGCTCGGCGATCCGGACATGGCGTCCACGCCCACGATCCTCGACGCGATGGTCGAAGGCGGGGCCGACATGATCGAAGTCGGCTTTCCTTTTTCGGACCCGATCGCAGACGGCCCCACCATCCAGGCGGCTGCGGACCGGGCGCTTGGCGGGGGTGCCAGCCAGGCGGCGTGCTTTGAAGTGCTCGCCGGCTTCCGGGCCCGGCACCCCGATGTTCCCGTAGGCGTGCTCACCTATGCGAACCTCGTGCTGGCGCGCGGCCGCGATGCCTTTTATCGCGCCTCGGCCGATGCCGGGATCGACAGCGTTCTTGTTGCCGACGCTCCCGTGTTCGAAGCCGAGCCGTTCGTCCAAGCCGCGCGCGCGCACGGCATCGCGCCCGTGCTGATTGCCGCGCCAAACACCCCGCCCGCCACGCTTCACCGGGTCGCCGAATTCGGCGAAGGCTATACCTATTGTGTCGCGCGCGCGGGTGTCACCGGAACCGAAACCGAAATGCAGCTCAACCATGCCGATCTGTTCGGGCTGCTCCAGGACTATGGCGCTCCGCCGCCGATCCTGGGCTTCGGCATCTCAAAGCCCGAGCATGTCCGCTCAGCGCTTGAGGCAGGCGCGGCCGGTGTGATCTCGGGCTCGGCCATCGTCCGGCTCATCGAGCGGGACGGCATGGACGCCGCCGCCGCGGTGCGGGAGTTCGTCGGCAGGATGAAGCAGGCGGCGGGTTTGACGGTGCTGCCCGCAGGCGCTTGTTAAGCCGCAGCGGCAGCAGGCTGGCTCGCCCCGTTCTGCCTTTGCGGCCAAGGTGCGTCCACCGTACAAATCCCTCCTTGTTTCCGGAAGTGGAGCGATGCTGTTCCGCCGAACTCCGCTGCCAGCGCTCGTTCGATCATCCTTGAACCAAAGCCCCTGCGCGCCGGCGGTGGGACCTCAGGCCCGCCAGACTCGCTCCAGACGAGCTGCAGGCGCCCGCCCTCGGCAGCCCATCGAACATCGACATGGCCGTGAGGCACTGGAAGCGCACCGTGTTTCGCCGCGTTGGTTGCCAGTTCGTGAAGCGCGAGCGCCAGCGTTACCGCCGTCTCCGGCGCGAGTGGAAGATCCGGACCTTCGATTTCGAAGCGGCTGGGCTGCCCGGCAAAGGGGGCTACTGTCACCTCTACGAGCTTTCGGATGGAGGCCGCTTCCCAGCTTTGCTGCGTCAGCACATCGTGGGCTCACGAGAGTGCTGCGAGGCGACTTTCGAACGCCTGCTTCACCTCGGCCGGACTGCCCTCCTCGCGCAAGGACTGCTGGGCAAGGCTCTGCACGATGGCCAGGGTGTTTTTCACTCTGTGATTAAGCTCATTGATGAGGAGATGCTGGCGTTCCTGCGCCGCCTTTTCGGCCGATATATCCCGCACCTCGATGATGGTGCCGACGGTGCTCGACTCATCGTCGCGGATCGGGCTCGCGGTGAATGCGACAGGGTAGAAATGCCCGTCCTTATGAACGAAGATCTCCTCGCCTTGCATGTTGTGGTCTTCCGGGAAGGCCCGGTCGATCGGGCAGTCCTCCAGCGGAAAGGGGGTGCCGTCGGGGCGGGTGTGGTGGATCACGTCGTGCAGCGGACGGCCCTGAGTTTCCGCCAGCGTGTAGCCCGTCAACCGTTCGGCGGCAGCGTTCATGTAGGCGCAGTGCTGCTTATCATCCATCAGGAAGATTGCCACGCTGGCATTGTTGAGGACGGCTTCCAAACCGCGTTCCGCCTTTCGCCTCGCGAGATCGGCTTCAGCAGCCGGAGTGACGTCGACTCCTTCTGCGAAAATGCCGGTTGCCTGGCCGTCCGCGTCGGTGATGGGCTGGTAGATGAAGCTGATGAAGCGCGTCTCAGGCTCGCTTGGCGCTGGCCGCTGAAGCTGCACCGGGACGCTGTCGGCGACGTAGGGCTTGCCGGATTGAAAGACTTGGTCGAGCAGATCGAGCAAACCCTGAGCCTCAAGCTCCGGCAGCACCTCTCGCACCGGCTTGCCGATCAGCTCCCGATTCCCGATCAGTTGCCGGTAGGCGGCGTTCGCGACCACGAAGACGTGGTCCGGACCGCTGACCACCGCGATATATCCGGGTGCGGACTCGAAGAGTTTGGCGAGGTCGACGGACTCGTTCACGGGCAAAGCTTACCTCGATCGCTTCACCTTCAGCCGACGGGCGGCCTGTGAGCGGTTCGGGGGGCGCTTTAGCCGCAGACCTGACGAATGGGCAACATCGGCTCGCGGGTGGGACAAATTTGCTTGGGTCGGCCGCTGGCTCAAGCGAGCCCGCGGGGTCGTGTGGGCGAGTCGATGCTGAAGACGCGATTTCGGCTGAAGCAGTGATCAGGCGCTGGCGCGCAAATCCAGATGCGTGGGTTCGTCGACCGCGCGGAGAAGCTTGTCGCGACCTTCTTCACGATCGCGATAGCTGCACAGCTCATCCAACAACATCGGCGTTCCAAGGTAATAGCCTTGGAGGTAATCGCACTTGAGCTTGCGAAGCAGGCGCGCCTGCCAATCGTTCTCGATCCCCTCCGCAACCACTTTCAGGCCCAAGCTGTGACCGAGATCGATGACTGAGCGCATGATCTCGTTGGCAAGCGGCTTTCGCCCCACGTCCC
>JALYNE010000186.1 GCA_030773375.1 Pseudomonadota bacterium | reverse complement strand
AAATGCGCCATCGCCGTCGCTCCTTCCCTTAATGCCTGAGGTCAAGTGCGACCTCGCCAGCATCGTACGTGAAGGGGCTGCAGCTCCCGATCTCAGATCGCGCCGCAGCCGCCGCGATACACCATCTCTTGGGAAGCTTGGCGGATGCCCCGAGCGTCCGAAACGGGCGCAACTCCAACGTAAGCTCCTGCTGGCGGATGGGAAACCAAAGCTAAGGTCGTGAGAAGGTCAGCGTCGACAGATCCAGCGTGAACCGCTCCCCTGACGTCGGCGGTGTCATCACGGCGGCGAAGAGCATGAGCGAACCCTCAGAGGCGGCTGGTAAGTGAACTTCGCCCCTGGCGTCCGTCGTGAGGTGGAGCCGCTTGCCGTTCTGGTAGACCAAATCCACCGGATAGCGCCCAAGCGGCTGGCCTCGGTTCAACAACCGAAAATGATCGAGGCCGGGACCGGTGGCGACGAACTCGAGGTCAGCCCCGAGCGGGCGCGCGGCAGCGGCGCGGTTGCCGCAAGCCTGAACACAAACCAGCGTCTTCGCGAACCGCCGGGATAGAACCTTGAGCGTTCGAGGTTTGGTCAACCTATTCACCGCAGCCACGGCTTCAGGACTGATGCGATACTCTTCCAGGATGAGCGGGATCCGGTCCTCAGCATAGTCGACGTCACGGTCCTTCGCCTTGACCGCGATGGCGACGGTGCCACGATTGGCTCCCGCCAGTCTCAAATTGAGGGCCTTCGCGCCCGCGCCAACGACGGTCAGGCGGGGACTGCCCGCACCCTCGGCGAAGAGACGATCAACCCGGTCGGCGGTCACTACGATTTCTGGCGTTGGGAAGGAGGAGCCAACCGACGCCTGTACACCGATTGGACCGGCGGCGGCGTTGCTGAACTTGTCAGGAAGCAGGAAAAAGTCGTGCGCATGCGCAGTTGCTGATGCGAATGCGGCCGCAACGAGCCCCGCCAGCAATCCCCTTATGCGCATGTGCATCTCTTCTTTGAAGGATCTGAGAAGCGCCAGATGCGTGATAACGGTGGACGCGCGTAGCGCTTCCAACAACTGGCTCTAGTGACGGGAACCAGATGTCGGATCGGGAGCACCTATCTGCTTGGCGATGCGGGCGACTTCTTCGTCGCTGGGCGGCTCTGGAAGCTCTTCTCCGGGGGAAAGCGCCTCGTCCGGAATGCCCGGAGCGGTTCCGGCGATCGGTTCGTTGACCGCCCGTTCGTTGGGTCCCGTGCTGATCTTCTCTCTGTCTTCTGCCATGATCCCTCCTCGGCTATGCGATTGAAGCGAGCGACGGGAAAGGTTGTTCCGCGGGGCACCACCGATGCGAGACGAGATGTCATGCTGCAGTGACCCGGCGCGTGGCTCGGGTACATCGACCGGTCGTTGAGCCCCGAAGCGCTGCGAAGCGAAAGGTACCGGAGCATGGAACGTGCGGCGATCTCGAACGATCGCAGCCGCGCGCCGTGATCGTAGATTTGCGAGGTGATCATCAGCTCGTCGGCGCTCGTGCTTTGCACGAAAGCGTCGATCTGCGCGGCGACAGATGCAGGGGCGCCGATCGCGGAACAGGACATGACCTGGTCAAGCATCGCCCGGTGCGGGTGAGGCAGGCTTTCTTTGTAGCCCTTCATGGGTGGCGGAAGGGGCGAGGGGCGGCCGCTGCGCAGGTTTACGAACGCCTGCTGCATCGAAGTCGCAAGATATTCGCCTTCCTCATCGCTATCGCCCGCAAACACATTGAAGCCGAGCATCACATAAGGCCGATCGAGCTGTCGGGACGGTCGGAACCCCGTACGATAGACGTGAAGCGCTTCTTCGAGCTGCTGCGGGGCGAAGTGCGAGGCGAAGGCGTAAGGGAGCCCGAGCATTGCGGCCAGCTGCGCGCCGAAGGTGCTCGAGCCGAGGATCCACAGGGGGATGTGGAGCCCCTCGCCAGGAATGGCGCGCACGCGCTGCGGCTCGGAAGGCTGGAAATAATTCATCAGTTCGACGACGTCGCGAGGGAACTGCCTCTCGTCCGAGGCGAGGTTTCTGCGGAGCGCATAGGCTGCGCCCTCGTCCGTGCCGGGCGCCCGCCCGACGCCGAGGTCCACTCGGCCCGGATGAAGCGACTCGAGTGTTCCGAACTGCTCGGCGATCACGAGCGGCGCGTGGTTCGGCAGCATGATGCCGCCGGCGCCGATGCGGATCTTCTCGGTCCCGCCGGCAACAAAGCCGAGCGCCACCGCGGTCGCCGAGCTCGCGACTCCCCGGCATGCTGTGATGCTCGGCCATCCAGAAGCGCCGGTACCCCAGCGCCTCGGCCTTGCGGGCCAGATCGAGGGCGTTGCGGAAGGCGAGGCCGGCGTTGCCGCCTTCGATGATCGGGGCCAGGTCGAGGACGGAGAAGGGAACCATCGCGGCCATATGGGGGCACTTGGCGCGCAGGTCACCGCCTCAGAAGATTCCTTGACGCTGGGGGGAAGCCGCTCTTATGTGCGCGGCCTATGCACCCCCGTGGCGATCGTAGCTCAGCTGGTTAGAGCATCGGTTTGTGGTACCGAGGGTCGCGGGTTCAAGTCCCGTCGGTCGCCCCACTTTCTCCGCTTCTTGACACACAGGACACCCGATGCAGTCACCGTGGGAGTATGCCGACTTCGACGATCATGAAGTTGTGCATTTCGTTACCGACAGAGCGACGGGGCTGAAGGCGCTCATTGCGGTTCACTCTACCCACTTGGGACCGGGCGCCGGCGGGACCCGCTTCTGGCATTATGCCCGGAGCGACGATGCGGTCGTCGATGCGCTGCGTCTCTCGCGTGGCATGAGCTACAAGAACGCCATGGCCGGGCTTAGGCTGGGCGGCGGCAAGGCGGTGATTCTGGCCGACCCGAACCGCACCAAGACTCCGGAAATGTTCGCAGCCTTTGGCCGGGCGGTAGACAGGCTTGGCGGGGCTTATGTCACCGCAGAGGATGTGGGTGTCACGGTCGCCGACCTGGTGGAGGTTTCCAAGCAGACCCGTTACGTCTCCGGCCTCCCTGCCGCTGCCGGCGCGGTCGGCGGCGATCCGGGACCCCACACCAGCTACGGCGTCTTTCTCGGGATCAAGGCGGCGGTGCGGCGTAAGCTTGGCAAGGACAGCCTTGCCGGCCTGCACCTCGCCATCCAGGGGGCGGGCAGCGTAGCGAGCGGTGTCGCTCGCCGGGCCGCAGGAGAAGGCGCGCGCGTCAGCCTCACCGACATCGACGCCGCCCGCGCACAAAGGCTCGCCGACGAAGTCGGCGCCACCGTGGTCGCCCCGGACGAGATCATGACACTCGAGGCTGACGTGCTCAGCCCGAACGCGCTCGGAGCGATCCTGACAGCGGAGTCGATCGCTGCCCTCAGTGTGGCCGTCGTCGCGGGCGGCGCGAACAATCAGCTCGCCACGCCCGCCGAGGGAGATCTCGTCCATGCGCGCGGGATCCTTTACGCGCCAGATTACGTGATCAATGCGGGCGGCATCATCAACGTCGCTTCCGAGTATCTCGGCGACGCGGACGAAGCGGGCGTTCGCGCCAAGATCGAGCAGATCCCAGGACGACTGGAGGCGATCTGGGACGAAAGCGAGGGGACAGGCCGGAATCCTGCGGCTGTCGCCGACGACATGGCCCGTCGCCTGATCGGGCGCGGCTAAGGAGGCGACAGGCTCACAAAGGAGGCAGGCGAGTGTCGTCGAACCAACCCGCCCGGCGCACACGCCCGGTTGGCCGATCCTTCGCTTCCGGTTTCGCCTAGAGCGGCGGAGCCATTCGAGGCTTGTCGCGGCCCAATCGGTGCTCTCGGTACACGGTGTAGAGACCGCTGGCGATGATCACCGCGGCTCCCGCCCAGGTGGTTGCGGGCGGATGGTTTTCGAAGATGTACCAGCCGAGCAGCACCGCCCAGAGGAGCTGCGTATAATCGAAGGGCACGACTACTGGCACCGGAGCGAAGCGGAGCGATGCGGTGAGGAGAAGCTGCGCAATGCCACCGAACAGCCCAAGCGCGACGATGATCGCCCAGGTCTGCGGATCGTGCGGCGCGGCATAAAAGGGCATGGCCGTACTGGCCGCCAGCATCGAGAGGATGGTGAACCACAATACCGTGGTCTGCGTGCCTTCGGTTTTCCCGATCTGCCGGATCGTGATCGTTGTGACACCGACTCCAAACGCTGCCAGGGTCGCGAGCAGGAGGCCGGTCGCAGCCAGGTCCTGACCGCCCGGGCGCATCACAACGAAGACGCCGAGCAAGCCAATGGCGACTGCGCTCCACCGGTGGCGCCCAACCGCCTCCTTCAGGATCAGCGCGGACAGCATGACAGCGAACAGGGGCGCAGCGAAGCCGATGGTCGTTGACTCGGCGAGCGGCAGGTATCGAAGTGAGCTGAACGCCATGACCATCGTGCTGAGGCCGATGGCGGCACGCCAGAGGTGGGCAAGCGGCCGCGCGGTGCGCCAGGCCTGGAGGTTGCCCGACCAACCGATCCAAAGGAGGAGCGGCGGCAGCCCGAAGGCGAAGCGATAGAATGCGAGCTCCGGCGTCGTGACGCCATGCGCATAGCCGAGCTTGATCATCGCAGCCATGAAAGCGAAGCAGGTGGTCGCTCCGATCCGCAGGAGGATGCCGAGCAGGCGATTCTGTTCTGGGCGGGAGGAGGGGACCGGCTCTGCCATGAGGTGCGGGGGCTTCTGCGCGGACCGCGAAAAAAGGGCAAGCGCCGACGCATTCGCTTTGATGCCGGCGGCTGCTTCGCTAAACACGCGCGGCAAGAGATGCACATCTACGCGAATCCGGCACGTTTTCTGAAGCTTGCGCGTCCACTCACGGCCTGGCTCGGCTGGAGTGGAGCAGTGCTGATCGTCTGCGGACTGGCGGGCGGGCTCCTGCTCGCCCCAGCCGACTATCTTCAGGGCGAGAGCGTCCGCATCATGTACGTTCATGTCCCCGCGGCCTGGCTTGGCATGGGCGGCTGGACCGGAATTGCTTTTGCCAGCTTGATGCAGCTGGTCTGGCGCCATCCGCTTGCCGCCGTTGCGGCGCGGGCGATCGCGGTGCCGGGCGCGCTCTTCACCGCCCTTTGCCTCGCCACCGGTTCGCTGTGGGGCCGCCCGACCTGGGGCACCTACTGGGAATGGGACGGGCGGATGACGTCCATGCTGGTGCTCCTTTTCCTCTACCTTGGTTATCTCGCGCTTGGGGATGCCGACCGGCAGCGCGGCGGGGAGGGGCGCGTCACTGCCATTTTCGGGCTCGTCGGCGCCATCAACATCCCGATCATCAAATATTCCGTCGAGTGGTGGAACACGCTCCATCAAGGCCGGAGCATAAGCGTGAGTGGCTCGAGCATCGATGCCTCGATGCTGTGGCCGCTTCTTCTTTCCGCGCTCGGCTTCTCGCTCTGGTTCGGCGCGGTCGTGCTGATGCGCATGCGGACGGCGCTCGCGCGGCAAAAGGTCGAGGCGCGCCTGCGGAGAATGGCGGCATGAACCATTGGCCGTTCATCATCGCGGCATACGCGTTGACCGTCCTTGGGCTGCTTGGGCTTAGCTGGTGGTGCTGGTCGTCGATGCGCAAGGCCGAAGGGGAGGCAGAGGCTCTGAGGCGCGACAGGTGAGACCAGCCAAGCCCAAGAACCAGCGCCTCGTCCTGCTGATCCTCGCTGCTGCTGCGGTGACGGCCGCGGTGCTGCTCGGCATGTGGGGCCTGCGCGACAACGCAGCCTTCTTCTATGCACCGGCCGATGTCGCGCGGAAAGGAATTCCGCTGGGCCGCAACATCCGGATCGGCGGCATGGTGGAAGCGGGCTCGATCAAACGCGCGGCCGATGGCGTGACGATCGACTTCCTCGTGGGCGACGAGAGCAATGCCACCATCCCGGTGCGCTTCACCGGAATCGCGCCGGATCTGTTCAAGGAAAATAGCGGCGTCGTTGCCGAGGGCCGGTTCGAGCGTGGCGGCCGCTTCGTTGCCGACGAGATACTCGCCAAGCATGACGAGAATTACATGCCGCCTCAGCTCGCGCGCGACGGCGAAAAGCACAAGACCGAGACGTTGAGATGATCGCCGAAGCCGGCCTTGCCGCCTTGTGGATCGCAGCCGGGCTTTCGCTGCTGCAGCTGTTCCTTGGCGCATCGGCTATTCGCCGGGGCGGTGAAGCGCTGATGGCGAGGGTTCGTCCGATTGCGGTCGCGCAAGCGGCGATGGTCGCAATTTCCTTGCTGGCCCTGATCCAGCTTTTCCTGCGGACGGACCTCTCGGTCGCGCTGGTTGCCGCCAACAGCCATTCGGCCAAGCCCTGGCTTTACAAGTTTGCGGGCGCCTGGGGGAACCACGAGGGATCCATGCTGCTCTGGGTGACGATTCTCGGCCTGGCCGGGGGCGCGGTGGCCTTGTTCGAACGGACCATCAACGAGCGAACGCTGGTCGCGACGCTCGGGGCGCAGGCGGCAATCGGGCTGGGCTTTTACGTTTTTCTCCTGTTCGCGTCGAACCCGTTCGAGCGTTTGAACCCCGCGCCGCTGGAGGGGCAGGGCCTCAACCCATTGTTGCAGGACCCGGGCCTCGCCTTTCACCCACCGACGCTCTACGTCGGCTATGTCGGCATCTCGGTTGCCTTTTCCTTCGCGGTCGGCGCTCTCCTTACCCGCGAGGTCGGCTCCG
>JALYNE010000185.1 GCA_030773375.1 Pseudomonadota bacterium | reverse complement strand
ACATCAGGTTCATCATGCTGAGCGGCTCCGGTGACCGTGAAGTGGTGCGGCAGGCCGTTGCGCTTGGCGTGGACGAATACCTCGTGAAGCCGATAGGCCCGTTAGCTGTGAAGGAGATGGTCAAGCGGCTCTTTGGTGAACTCACCTGATATCACCAGGTGGAAACCGCTTCTTCTGAATCAAAGTCTCGACCTGAGCATTTTTGCTGCTCACCCGCTTCCGTTTTGCTCGAATACCTCAGCGCTCTATGAGCTCTCGGCCCGTCTGCTGAGGCCCCTGGTTCACCTGTCAGACCGTAGAGTTGTTGACGGAGAAGCCGTGCCACGCGTGAGCCGCGTCCGCCGCGCCGTGGTATCGGATGCCGAACTCAGCGCTGAGAGCAGCCCCTCTCGCTGCTCTTTGATGGGAGTGCATGGTAGCTGAAGAGGGTGTAGCCGCTTTGTGAAACGAGAGTCAGTCCCGTCCGCAGCGGCCGTTGCCCGCTCATGCTGATGCGAGATTCCGCTCATCATTGGCCTCCGGCAGAAGCGCCGCCCTCGAACTGAAACATCGGGGCAGCTTTCCGGCTCTCCTGCGCTGCCGGCTCGCAACCCAAGTGTGGGGAAGCGCCTCGATGACTTTGAGTAGCCTGATCGTGGAGCAGCTCTTCGAAAAATTTCGCGGTGCCGGGAACCAATCTTCGTCATGCGCGTTTTTTCGGAATGGCCATCGTTTGCGATGGCAGCCGCCGATGATTAAATTCTTGCGGTGGCTTAATCGCCGAGGATTAGGTTCCTAAGGTGCGGTCGGGATTGCGAGCTTAGAGCTGGCAATCCCGACCATCTTTATCCTGCAAGCCTAATGCGTTCGTCAGTGGCTCTGGGCTAATCTTATGCTGCCTCTTGGGAGCTAATCAGCTCAAGGCCCGCATCAATAGCAATCGCCAGTGCACCGGCTAGACCGTTCACCTGCAGCCGTTGCATCAAGCGTGCTCGGTGCATCTCCACTGTCCGGATGCTGAGGCCGAGCCGGTGCGCAATCGCCTTATTGGACAGGCCTTCTATTAGGCACCGCAGCACCTCCAACTCACGGGGCGAAAGGGAATCAATCTTCGCCTTCGCGGTGTCCCGGCGCCGCGCCTTCTCCGTGATGACCGACAACTCTGGCAATGCGTTCGCGAGAGCTTCAATCAGCAAGTCTTTCCCGAACGGTTTTACGATGACGTCGATCGCGCCGCGCTTCATCGCAGAAACAGCGACGCGAACGTCAGCCTCGCCCGTCATTGCAATGACGGGCCAATCGATGCCGCGCTTGCGGAGGGCCCCCATCATTTCAAAGCCGTCGATCTCCGGGTTCCTCAATTCCATGAGGATCACACCGGCTTTTAATTCAGAAAGGCTGTCGAGGAAGTCCAGCCCGCTCCCGAACGAGCGGCAGTCGAAGCCTTCAACCCGGAGCAATAGACTCGTCGAGCGGCGGACATCACGGTCATGATCCACCACATACACATATTGTACCAAAAAATCCCTTTCAGCCTCAACGGGCAACGCTTAGGCCGGCCCTGCCGTAACGTAAAGTCCCGGATTATCTGGTAAATGCCGGGTTTCTACGGTACACAGTGGGTTCTCCGGCTAAGCAGAGGCCGTATCCTCTGGCAGGGTGCAGAGTGATGGATATTCCTGACCCTCGGCTCGATGCATCTGAGTTGGCCGGAGCTTGATTCTTCATCCTCCCACGGGGCTGGGCCATATGACCATGTCCCTCCTTTATGTCAGCACCTGCCTACTTTGTCTGCCCGACGAAGGACGCGAGGTGGATCAGATCGTCCGGGTGGCTCGGGCCAGAAATGCCGACCTGGCCGTCACCGGGGCACTGGTGTTCACCAGGAAACACTTCGCTCAAGTACTGGAGGGAAGCTCTTCCGCCGTAGAGGAACTCATGGGTAATATCGTCAACGACCGCCGGCACACGAACGTCAATGTGGTGGAGGCCTCACCCATCGGCCAGCGGCGTTTCGCCCATTGGTCCATGGCGTACGCTGGGCCGTCGACTTACGTGCAGAGGCACATCGTTCCTCTCTTGCCGCGCCTGCAGGATGCCCAAAAGAGGGCCGAACACGTTGTCCGGCTCATTTCGCTGATGCAGCAGCTGAGCCAGGGAGAGTCCTGAAGGTCGCACGCAGCTGGTGAACAAGTGAACATAATAAGAGCTCTTCTGACCTTTTTACAGCATCGGCCAGATACGCCCCTGCCGCTTCGCGCCCCGAATTGGACATCAACTCGCCCCCCAAGGTCGCTCAGAATCAGACGTTCGACAGTGCGGCAGGAGGGCCTGAAACCCATACCGGCTCCAGCTTCGTTGCTAGATTGGCTGGAGGAAGGAACATGGCCTTCGATCTTCTCATAGTGGGCTCAGGCACCGCCGCGATGGTTGCGGCCTTCCGCGTGCACGCTGCTGGCTGGAGCGTGGCGATCGTCGATGAGAAGCCGTTCGGCGGCACCTGCGCGCTACGGGGTTGTGACCCCAAGAAGATGCTGGTCGCCGGAGCCGAGGTCATCGAAGGCGCTCGGCGGATGCAGGGGCACGGCGTAGCCGGGCAGGTAAGCATCGACTGGCGGGAGCTGATCGAGTTCAAGCGCACGTTCACGGATCCGATCCCCGACAAGCATCAGCATAGGTACGATGAGAAGGGCATCGACACCTTCCACGGCCGAGCCCGCTTCACCGGCCGAAACTCGCTGTCGATCGACGCTAGCGAAGTTCAGGCGCGGCACATCCTGATTGCCTCAGGTGCACGGCCGATGCGCCTCGGCATCCCTGGAGAAGAGCATCTCATCGACAACGAGGCCTTTCTCGAGATGGAGCGGCTCCCCGCACGTATTGCCCTCGTTGGCGGAGGCTATATCGCCGCCGAGTTCTCCCATATCGCTGCTCGCGCTGGCGCGGCCGTGACGATCCTGCAGCGAGGGCCACGGCTCCTGCCCCAGTTCGAGCCTGAGCTCGTGGACTGGCTCATGGAAGCTTTCGGCGCCATCGGCGTGGATGTTCGCACCAACACCAGCGTCGTCGGCATTGAGAAGACCGGAGGAGCGTTTCTCGTCCGCACCGAGAGCGAAGGTAGACAGGGGATCGCCGAGGCTGACGTGGTCGTGCACACGGCCGGGCGCACGCCTGCATTGGATCACCTGGACCTGCAGGCCGGCGGAGTGGCGGCCGAACGAGGGCGACTTCTTCTGAACGAGCATCTGCAGAGCGTCAGCAACCCATCCGTTTATGCCGCCGGCGATGCCGCCCAGGTTGGCCCACCGCTGACCCCCGTCTCGAGCCATGATGCCAAGGTCGTCGCGGCGAACCTCCTCAACGGCAACCAGAGCAAGCCCAATTATGAGGGGGTGCCGAGCGTCGCCTTCACGCTTCCTCCGATCGCTTCGGTCGGCCTGAGCGAGGCGCAGGCACGTGAGGCCGGGTCGCGGTTCCAGGTGAAGTCGGAGCGAACGTCTGTTTGGTACAGTGCCCGGCGCGTTGCGGAGCGCGTCTACGGCTACAAGACGCTTGTTGAGGAAGGGACGGGCCGCATCCTCGGAGCGCATCTGGTCGGACCACATGCAGACGAGGTGATAAATCTCTTCGGCCTGGCGATCCGCCACAATCTCACCGCTGACGACCTGAAGGGGACGATGTTCGCCTACCCCACCGGCGCGTCGGACATCGGCTCCATGCTGTAGCCGCGCTACCGCTCGCCGGGTTCCCCGGCGATTATGTCCATCGCCTTCTGCGCCATCTGGTCCGCCATCGGTCCGGCGATCATCTCGTCGGGATCGGTTGTGTCGCCGGCCGGCAGCTCGAACAGGAACTGGTCGGTATAGGGCGCAGGTCTCCCCAGCGTGTATACTGCCATTGCCTCGGCATATGCATGCCGCGCCTCGTCAACCGTGCGCGATCCTGTAGCTGCTACAGGTTGCATATAGGCGCAAACCTCTCAGGAGACGAGACGTGCGTACGGAAAATACCTTCTCCCCGGAGCCGGCGATCCGGGCTCCGAGCAACCCCGATTGCGGCATCGCGGCCGTGGGGACGGTGGCGAGCATTGGCGCCCTGTTTTCCGCCGCAGCCTGCTGCATCCTCCCGCTGGGCCTTGCCGCGTTCGGCATCGGCTCGGCCGGCCTGTCATCGGTGGTGCCGTTCCACTGGCCACTGACGATCACCGCGATGATTGCCATTGGAGCTGGCTGGCTGTTCTACGCCCGCCGCCGCCGCGCCTGCGCGCGTGCTCCTGCACGACGGCTCCGCCGGCCCGGCAGCACCTTCCGACTTCTGTGCGCGGCAACGGCCATTGTGACGATCTCCGGGTTCTGGAGCTTCATCGAAGCCCCGCTGATGCGTGCCCTCGGGGGCCAGTGATGCTGCTGAGCTCCACGCTGACCTGTCCGAAGTGCGGCGGCGTCTCGATCGAAACGATGCCGACAGACGCCTGCCAATTCTTCTACGACTGCAAGCACTGCGGCTCGGTGCTCCGCCCGCTGAAGGGCGATTGCTGCGTGTTTTGCTCCTACGGAGACGTCCCTGCCCTCCAATTCAGGACGGGAGGGAGACAGGGACGGCAGCTCCGTGCTGCGGCACGGCTTGAGCGAGGCTACTGCGCTAATCCGGCGCCCGTCTGCTTTTCTCGTGTCATCGCCGGAAAGCAGACCGGCAGGATGCGGCCAACTCCCGTCACCAACATCCACGAAGCCGCACACCAGGGTGGCGACGACGTGCTTGGGAGGTCAGTCAGCGCTCGCTGCATGTTTGGAGACCGTACTGCGGAGAACGCTGGGGCTGCAGGAGCAGGGCCGCTGACCAGCATCCGGCCGGTCTCCGCAGTACGGTTTCCCTGAGGAAAGTGGCTGATTTCCGCGGCTTTCTGAGCAGAAGTGCAACAAAGCATATTGATGGTTCGAATCCATCTCGCTCCGCCACGCAGTCTAACTAATCGATAACAAAGGGAAGCGCCTTCCCGGAAGGGCGCAATTCTGCGCCTCTTCGCTCCTGTGGCGGTACTTGGAGACCGCGCAGCAGAGGAAGAATAGGCCAGGATTCGGCCACCTTTCTCCGCGGCGACTGCGCCTGGTACGGTTCTACTCTGCTGCTAGTTGTTGCTGCGCCATTCGAGCAATTTTGCCGACGCCAATGATGTCCGCTTAGCGCCGGATAGTGTTGAAGAAGTCCGTTGTGGAAGAAGCGGACGTTCGCATGCGCTGAGCCCGATCGAGGCTGAGTAGCCTTAGCCCGCCATCGCCGGCGCCTTGGTCGGGAGCAGCTTGGCCATCTTGCGAAGGTTCTGGGCGGTGGCGGCGAGGAGGAACTCGTCTTTCGCTCCGTTGGGGCCCGGAGACGCAGGCGGTCCAGCTTCAGGATGCGCTTCAGGTGCGCGAAAAGCATTTCGACCTTCTTCCGCTCGCGCCGTGAGGTTAGATAGGCATCGGTCAGCGACAGGTCGCGCGCCATGTCGCGCGCGCCTTCGTGGATGGAGCGCAGGACCTTCCGAGCGGGTGCATTCGGGCAGCAGCGGGCCTTGAGAGCGCACCCGGCGCAGTCCGCCTTGATCGCGCGGTATCGCATCAGGCCATCGCCATCGACGCCGATGCGAGGCGTCAAGAATGAGCGATGGTAGTGCTTCAGCTGCTTACCGCCGGGGCAGATGTAGACATCAGCCTTGTGATCGTAGGTGAAATCGGAGCGCGAGTAGGTGCCGTCGGTGCGCGACGACTTCTCAAACACCGGGATGTGCGGCTCGATGCCGCGCTCGTGGATCAGGCAGGCGAGGTTCTCGGCCGAGCCGTAGCCAGCGTCGGCGGCCAGCCGCTGCGGCCAGACACCGAAGCGATCCTGGGTGCGCTCGAGCATTCGCCGTTGCGCCGTCACCTCGGCCTGTCGGATCGCAGTGGTCGCCTCGACGTCCATGATCACGGCGTGCTTGAGATCGATGAGGTAGTTGGTGGAGTAAGCGAAGAAGGCGAGCCCGCCATTGGCGCCGGTCCAGCGCGAGGCGGGATCGGCGATCGAGATGAACTTGGGCACGACCGGGGTCGAGGCGCCGAACGCGGCATCATCGAGCACGGACAGATACTCTCACGGCGTGGCTGACCGTCTGGGCTGGAAGCCCCTCGGTGCCGGGCACCGACCGCTGCCGATTGGCGTCAGCCTTGATCAGGCTGGCGTCGACCGCAAAGCCCTCGCCCCCGACCAGCCCCTCGGCCATGCAGCGCTCGATCGTCGTTTCGAACAGTCGCCGCAGCAGATCGCTATCGCGGAAGCGGCCGTGCCGGTTTTTCGAAGAGGTCGAGTGATCGGGCACCGTGCCGTCGAGGCCGAGCCGGCAGAACCAACGATAGGCGAGATTGAGGTGCACCTCCTCGCACAGCCGACGCTCCGACCGGATGCCGAGGCAGTAGCCGATCAGCAGCATCCGGATCATCAGCTCGGGATCGATCGAAGGCCGCCCGGTCTCGCTGTAATAGGGCCGAAGGTGCTCGCGTATGCCGGACAGATCGACGAAGCGGTCGATCCCCCGCAGCAGGTGATCGTCCGGCACGTGGCGCTCCGTAAGCGTGGTCAGGAAGCCGCAGCGAAGTGATCAGGTCTGACGCTTTGCGTAAGCGGCTTTGCCTGCGGCGGGTCGGATGGCGATGGCGGCGACGCGGCGCTTTGTGATCAGTTCATCGA
>JALYNE010000184.1 GCA_030773375.1 Pseudomonadota bacterium | reverse complement strand
AAGAGATCAAGGACCACCGCCAGATACAACCAGCCCTCGCGTGTCTCGATGTACGTAATGTCGGCGGCCCACTTGGTATTCGCTGCCGCTGCCGCAAACTCTCGGTTAAGGAGGTTGGCAGCGACGGGCAAGCTATGACGCGAATCCGTTGTGGTGCGGCTGCGGCGCGGCCGGCACGCACGGATGCCTGCGTCGCGCATCACGCGCGCAACCCGCTTCTCCGAGCAGCGCACGCCCTGCTCCCGTAACTCAGCATGAATGCGGGGACTGCCATAGGTCCGCCGGCTCGCCGCATGGACCTGCCGAATCTGCACTTCGAGCTGGTCGTCAGACTTGCGGCGCCGACTGGTTGGGCGCGTCCGCCAGGCGTACTAGCCACTGCGCGACACCCCCAACACCCGACAGAGGACGGCGATCGGGTACTGGCTCGCGTGGGTCGCGATGAACTGATAGGTTTCACTCATTGGGGCATCCGCGAGCAGATGCCGATGGCTTTTTTTAAAATATCCCGTTCCTGACGCAGCAGCTCATGCTCACGCCGGAGACGGGCGACTTCTTCATCGCGCGTGTGTCCCTGAGCGGGGAACGCGCGGTCGCTGTCCGCTTCGAACTCGCTGATCCAGCGACGCAGCGTTGTCAGATCAACACCAAGATCACGGGCCACCTGCTTACGTGGCAGGCCACGTTCCGTGACCAACTTGACCGCCTCGATCTTGAAGTCGCGGGCATAGGGTTTCCGGCTTGGCATAGTCACACCTCGTCGTACCAATTGTAGGCCATTCGAGGTGTCCATGAAACTGGGGGAATTTCATGCGGCTATAGGTTAATGCAAGCGGGACACCGGCCCCGCCGTGATTGACGGCTCATGATGTGATACGCATGACAAAAATAGTAGGCAATCGTTAGGTCTGGCCCATCCGCTTTTAGGTCTTCTTCAGGTGTTTCGACCATTCTGCTGGTCAAGGGATGAGGGTGCGCCCATGCCGGTTGGGCCGGCAATCGTGACTCAACGAACGTTCGCTGTCCCACAGGATGGAAGGAGTGCTAGCTGCACGAGGAGTGTGCCAGTATGTCCCAGCTCACCGTCTTGTTGATTGAACAAGATCCGTCCCTCCAGATCCTGTACAGCCAGGTCTTACGGGATGCAGGCTATGACGTGTATCCGCTAACGCATAACGATGATGTTGTGCAGGCGGCGGATCGATGTCGACCGGCGCTCGCGTTGATTAGTGGCGGACATCGTGGCTTGTTTCACGCCGGGTGGCGTGCTGCCGAGCAACTGCGCGCCCTCCATCCGACGCTGCCGCTGATCATGATTTCGACAAACTCGACGGCGGTGCTGGAAGTCGGCCGGACCAGGCGCGGGCAAGCGTTCGTCGCAGCACTCCAGAAGCCATTTCAGCTGGATGACCTGCTGGCAACGATTGCACGCTGGACGCCCGCTCGAAGTGAGCCGCAAGCAGGGGATGAACAACGTATCCTGCATGAGGGATCGGCGCAGCCATAGCCGGAGGTGTCGCTGCCAGGCTGCGCGTGCCGTCTTCCACGTATCGCTTGCCGTCGTTGCTGGGAAGTCACGATCAGCGAGATAGTGGTGCCGGGAGTAGTTGACTCAGCATGTAGGAGGGAAACCAAGCGGTCCGTGTGGCGGCGTGAACGGGTGGTACACGTGCCGCGACCAGTTGACAGGATCCTAGCAGGACGATCGTGATCGAAATCCGATGTGGTAGGAGCTATGCTTCTGGTACAGATGCTGCAGACGATGGTGCTGATACACTCGTTGAGCCGAGGATGCATCATCATTGAAACGGGACACAAGGAGGACGGCCTATGTCAAGCGGAACAGGTGACAAGGTGCAGGGAAAAGCTGACGAACTGAAAGGGAACGTGAAACAGGGGGTCGGCGAGGCGACGGGGGATACAAGTATGCAGGCCGAGGGCCAGGTTGATGAGGCGAAAGGCAAGGGTGAAGGTCTGCTGGGAGATGCGAAGGATACCATGAACCGGATGACCGGGCAGGACAAGTAGGACGCGTGGTGGAACGCCGACGGGCTCTCAGCCCCCTCGGAGCCGGGTAGGAGGAGGCGCGCCAGGAAAGCATGCCCGCTTCGCTTCATCTCGGGTTCGAGGCCATCTCGGGCAGGCCTCGGTCCCTTCCTGCACTGTCTTCCACTCGGCGATGCTGCATGACCAGTTAACGCTGGCGTGCAGCATACCTCTGCCTTGAGCTGCCTGCACGGGACACCTTTGTTGATGCTCCCGCGGTTTACGGGCCGGCATCGGCGGGGTCAGGGACCCTCCCAGCAGGACAAAGGATTATAATCCAATGCGGCCGAGCCGTTCGGCTATACCTACTACGGGACGGGCATCGGGGACATTCAGCGCCCGACCGGTCGCTTTACGAGCGGCGCGTCCATGGACGGTCGGAGCGAGTTCAAGGTGGACAAGTTGACGCCGCAGGGTGAACAACCAGAACTGGCGCCGCCCATCCCGCAAGGCCATGCCCAGAAGGAGCAAATGACGACGGTTCAGAACGTGATGATTAAGGTCAAGGATGTGCGGACTAGACATGCAGGAAAGGTACCAGCTCTGTCCCGCGGCAGGAACCAGCATGGAAGAGCTTGATGAGGTGGATCGTGAACCACAAAGACATTCCTTGGCTACGCATTATTGTACCTTCAGCGGGGATGCTACAGCCAATCAGTGTGGCAGTGTTGTAGCTCACATAAGGAGGAAATGCTGGACGTACGCATCGCAAATGGCACAAACGAATCCAAGCCGTGTCCCGGTTGCCTCACACGTGTCAGCGGAGTGCATTCAGGCGTGTTTCGACTGCGCCCAAGCCTGTACGGCCTGTGCGGACGCGTGTTTGGGTGAGCAGGAGGCGAAGATGGTTGTTCGCTGCATTCGCCTCGACCTTGACTGCGCTGATGTTTGTATGACAACTGGCAAGGTTCTTTCGAGGCAGACAGCATTCGATCCGCAGATAGCGCGCGCCGTGCTGCAAGCGTGCGCGACAACATGCAAGCTCTGCGGTGACGAGTGTGCTATGCACGCTCAACATGGCATGCAGCACTGTGCAACCTGTGCCGAAGCATGTCGCCGTTGTGCGCAGGCGTGCAATGCATTGCTTCAGGCCATCGCCGCGTAAGCGAGATCGGCGCCGATTCAAGCTGGGGGCACATGTGGTATATCGGTGGCGTGAGGGTAGCCGACCACTGGCAAGAAACATCGAGTTTGGCCAGTTCGATGCAGGGATGGGGGGCGTCCGCCTCGAAGTGCAGCAAAGACGGCCTATCATGGCAAGACTCACGAATCGCCTTGCCACGAAAAGGAGCATGTGTGAGCGCAGCCAAGAAGATCGCCCAGACCGTGTCCGTGTACGCTTCGTTGATACGCCGCGGTCCACGTGAATTCGTGGACCGTCTCAGGGTCCTCGGTGAGATCCACGCGGACCGACGTCATCGCCCCCAGACAGTGTATCAAGCCCGCAGATGGGATAGCGCCCTGAAGGTGATCGATCGGTACCTGCCGGAGATTGCCGAGTATGCGGCTGATCCACGGCTTGCGGCCTTTGAGGACGAGCAACGCCGCGAGATTGAGCGATTCACACCCACCGCACCGTTCATGCACCAGCTGAATGCCGACATCGTGCTCGCGCGCGCCTGCTGCCTTGTTTGCCGCGTGCTCAAGCCGAGGGTCGTCGTCGAGACCGGTGTCGGGTATGGCGTCACATCGAGCTTTCTGCTCCACGCCTTACACAACAATGGGTACGGACAGCTCCATAGCGTCGATCTGCCACCCGTCTGGCCCGGAGCCAATCGGCTCGTAGGCGTATTGGTTCCAGAACGGTTGAGGACGCGCTGGCAACTCCACAAAGGGCCCAGTCGCCGGCTGTTGCCGGCGCTCCTCGCGCAGGTCGGACGCGTCGATCTGTTTATCCATGACAGCCTGCACACCTACCACAATATGCTCTGGGAATTGAGCATCGTCACGCCCTACCTTGCCGATCGCGCGGCGGTGATCGTGGATGATGCGAACGAAAATGCTGCCTTTGCTGCGTGGGTGACGCTGACCGATCCGGACTGCTGGATGGCGATCCAGCAAGCGGAAAAGCGGAATCTGTTTGGCCTGGCGTTGCTTGTCGCCGCCAAGACAGGCGTTGTTGCCCGCTCCGCCGAGCCGGATTGTGGATGGGAGGCAACATGCTATCCTGCGCCGATCGGCAGGGGAATGTAATCATGCTTGCGCATCATGTACACGTTGCCTGGGTCTATCCGTTAGACCTCGTCGCTCCATCGTTCTGAAGGCACGACGTCTGACGGTACACGCGGTGCTCACCGAGAAAGCCCACGCGGCATCATGAATTCGATTGAGCTTCGGCTCATCATGATGGAGAGGAACGCAATGGCCGAGAAACACAACGCTGCGGATCAGGGAGCCAAGGAATCAGCGCCTGAGGTCAAGGCGAAAAACATTACGGCGGAGGATCGTGAATTTCTCACCGAACATGCCGATCAGCTGTCGGATACGACGGTCAAATACGCCAAGTGGATTCATACGGTGGATGAACATGCCGATCGCGACGGCCAGTCCCTGGCGACGCGGAGCCACGAGGTGATCCGGCGCTGGGCCGAGGAGCGTGATGCCAGGCCGGCGACCGTCCCCGCTACTGGCCCAGAGGATCGGGCTGGCGTGCTTCGGTTCAACTTCCCGGGGTATGGAGGCCAATCGCTTGAGGAGATCAGCTGGGAGGAGTGGTTCCAGCCCTTTGACGAGCGGCAGTTGGTCTTCCTGTACCAGGAGCAGAAATCCGATGCCAGTCAAAGTAACTTCTTCCGCCTCGACAACCCGGAGCGGGAAGACGCCTAGGTCGAGCTGCGGTACCGTGTATGAAGGGGCGAGTCGCTGATGTGCCCCCTACCGCGCAGTGCAGGAAACGGCGTGCGTGGATCGTTTTGGATGCCATGCTGGGCACTGCCCAACGGGACTGGTGCGGGAATAAGCTGCTTGACCGGTAACGACACCCGAGCGAGGCCGCCCTCCTCAGAATGGACGGGTTGCATGGTGTCGGCCATCGTCTCTGTGAAAAGGAGGATACTGCCCGATGGATCAACCCCTGACGCTCTTGTCCCTGGCCCACCTGAACTGGGATCACGTGTGGCAGCGTCCTCAGCAGCTCATGACCCGCTTTGCGACGCGCTGTCGAGTCATCTATTGTGATCCAGCGGAGATCACCCGTGATGCAGCAGCGGTACACCTGGCAGAGCGTCCGGGGGCGGATGGCATATGCGTCGTACGTCCAATCTTCCCCGACTCAATCCTCGATTCGCCGGGCCACAGCTTCCGCGAACTCTGGGTACAGCTGCTCCCGCGGCTCCTCACCATGGCTGGGCCAAACATTGTGCTGTGGGTTTCATCGCCCCGGTCCGATTACCTGGTCGCAGCCGCGCGACCGCACGTGCGGCTGGCCGTCTACGACTGCATGGATGACCTGGCCAGCTTCCGGGACGGTGGCGCCGAGCTGCGGCAGCGGGAGGCGCACCTGCTGGACCTGGTTGACCTGCTTTTCACCGGTGGGCACGCCATGTACGAGGCACGCAAAGATCGCCACGCGCACGCCCACTGCTTTCCCAGTGGCGTCGATGCGGCGCATTATCGCCAGGTCGAGGCCCCAGCTTTTCCCTTCCCGGCCCCGGTCGCCTGGGTTCCGCAGCCCCGCCTCGGCTACATCGGCGTGCTCGACGAGCGCATCGACTGGCCGCTGATTGCCGCGATCGCGCACGAACGGCCCGGCTGGCACTGGGTCTTGGTCGGGCCGACCGCCAAAGTGCATCCGCGCGAGCTGCCTGGCGGCCCAAATATCCACTACGTGGGTCAGCGACCCTACGCCGAGCTGCCCGCGTACCTCAGGAGTTTTGACATCGCAACGATGCCCTTCGCCCTCAACGAGGCGACCCGCTCGATCAGTCCTACGAAAACACTCGAGTATCTTGCAGGCGGCATGTCGATCATGAGTAGCTCCGTACCGGATGTGGTGGCCGGGTATCGCGGCATTGTGGAGATCGCCGATGGTGCTGCTGCGTGGCTGCGCGCCATTGAGGATATGCTGGGCGAAAGCCCGGCACAAAAGCAGCTCCGCCGCGACCTGGCGCGCCCGCTCCTCGCGCAGGCGTCCTGGGACAACATTGCTGCCCGTATGTGGCACCTCATGCAAGCCCACCTGCGCGGCGCTAACCGGTAGTGTGGCCATGGGTCTACCCGGGACGATTCTGACATCATTGGGGTACTGGGAACAGACGGAGGAGCAGAGCCGTGGCGTTCCATCCAGCTGCAACTGCACGACCGACGGACGCCAGGAAGCCGGGCTGCGCATTTCGTGCGCAGCGGTATCCGGGAGACGAATGCCAGCCAGCCCTCCCGGTACAGCCAATGGAACATAGTTTACCAGTACACGAGCGGTCGTTTTGCCAGTGTCGGCACGTCGGGTATCCGCCATCGGACTGCCACTGGGTGGATCGAATTGAGCTTGGGAGGTGCGTAGGTGTCATTGGGGTGTGCTGAGTTAAGGATGGGTTTAGCCGTATGAGGGCGCACTCGAAGAGGCTAGTGCGGCGACAGTTATGCCGCACGCAGGACGAGTGTCAATTCGTTCCAGGCGCGGACGAGGCATGGGGCTTGTGAGCGGCGTTGG
>JALYNE010000183.1 GCA_030773375.1 Pseudomonadota bacterium | reverse complement strand
GCGCGGCTGCGCGAGCAGCGAACGAGCTGTCGCGGGGTGGCCGCCTTTTCGGAGCCAGTTCACCCGGTCGATGATGATGCCCGAGTCGGTGCTCGCGGCGGACCCCAGCAGGGCGAGGCGGGACGCGGCGTCGGCGGCATTGGTCTGTAAGGCAAGCCGCACCTCGAACGCAGCTCTCCGGGCCGGCGACGCGAGGGGCATCATCTGCCGTGCCCCTGCCGTATGGCCGTCAGCGAGCAACCGCTCAATTCTCCGATCGTGGTCGGCGGGGCCAAGCGCGGTGCCGAAACTTGCGAGGAGACGACTATCGAGGCCTTGCGGCATCGCTCCGTCGTGCCATGCCTGCCGAGCCGCCTCCCGCGCGTCTTCCGTCTGGCCGAGAGCGAGCAGCGCGAGGGCATGTCCTGCGTGGCCCGCCGCGGTCAGCGGCGGATGGAGCCGAAAATATGAAACAACCTCAGATGGTGAGCTGCTGCCGGGGTTGATCGCGCGCTCGGCGGCTCGCCGTAGGGAGGTCTCACCGGGCCAGCCGCGATAGCTGGTCAGAAAGGAGGCATAGGAGGAAAAGGGAAGGCCGCCCGACTGCCTCAAACTCCTCCAGCGTGCGAGGGTCGCACTTGCTGCGGGCGAGACGCCGGAGACAGCTGGAGCCGGTAGCGCGCTGCCGTGAGGCAAGGAGCCGATCTGCTCTCCCGCCGCGACCGGCACCATCGGCGCGGGGGCACCCGCCTGAAAGGTTGCGCCTACCGCCGCGGTGGTCATGAGGCCGACGAGCAGGCCCGTTCTCGCCAAGGTGGAAATCATGCTCGATGTTATGCGGCGCGGCGCAGGCGCCGTTACCACAGGATTTTTATGCCTCCGATCGAACTCGAGAACGGTCAAACCGCTCGATTTGAGCAAAAAGCAGCAAGCTTCAAGAGCGGTTGAACCTTCCGACGGTGGCCCAGATCTCAAGCACTCCTTCGGCTTCGGGAACAGGGGCCTAAGCCTTCCCGTACCAACGGATAGTCGGCGTTGATCGCAGCCCTCTCTTGAGCGGCGGATTGGGAAACTGGAGGGAGAAATGCGCGCCCTGCAGCGATCATCTCGGCCATTCCTGTCCTGCGCAGCCTGCAACGCGGCACGATGCCCCAAGCCTTCCCTTTTGCTGAAGCCGCCGTCGTCTCATTGCCCGGCGAGAAGAACCGTCACGGCGCGCCGGTTCTGGGCCCATGAGGATTCGTTCGAGCCAGGCGCCACGGGCCGCTCCTTGCCCCAGCTGATGGTGCGCATTCGCGATGCTGAAATGCCGCGCGCCGCGAGGTAGTTTTTGGCCGCATTCACGCGTCGCTCGCCGAGCGCGAGATTATATTCGCGCGTGCCCCGTTCGTCGCAATGACCTTCCAACGTCACGCTTATGTCCGGGTGCTGCAGCAGCCACACCGCCTGCGCATCGAGCGTGCTCCTCGATGCAGCGTCAAGGCTCGAGCTGTCGGTCTCGAAACAAACGGCATCGGAGCCGGCACGGGCTACGAAATCGCTCCGCAAGGCGTCCAATGCGGTGTTCCCGATTGAAGCTGGACCGAAAGATCCATCTTGCTCGCCGCTGCTCCCCACCGGCGGAGGCGGGGGGAGGTCAGTCGGTGCTTTCTTGCCGCAACCTGCGGCCAGCAGGAGGGCTGTCGAGGTGGCAAGGGCACGAAAGATTGGCGTCATTTTTATTCCTCTAAAATCGGCAGCGCCGCGAGGCGAAGCCGATGAAGAAGGGATAGAGAGACCGAGGCTGCGGCCGTTACCATGGCTTTTTTATGGGCGGCTGTGACAGAGCAACGATGCACGCGATCAGGAAGGCAATTGCGGTCTGGAGGATCCGAACCTGGGTCGTTACCGCTGGACTCGACACCCATTGAAGACGGCGGAATGCCGACGGCAGACGGGCAGCGACCGTTCAGGGGTGCAACAGTAAGCATTAGAATGACTGTAGGAACGAAATGAGTTTGGATTCAGCATGATCTTCAGGGTGTTGCGAATTGTTTGTTTGTTGGCGTTATCGCTTTCGGGGGCGGCTCGCGCCCAGCCCGCCTCGTTCGACCTGGTTGGTCCGTCTTTGAAGGCGACGGTGACGCGCGGAGCCGTGACGCTCCCGATCGGACAGGTACCCCAGCTCGCTCCTGGCGATCGGCTGCACCTGGCCACTGATCTGCCGGCGGATCAATCGGGGAAGAATATCATGGTCCTCGCCTTCCTTCGTGGCGCGACCAGCCCACCACCCAAGAAGTGGTTCGTCCGCATAAGACCGGACAAGCGGAAGGCGGGCGGATTCACGGTTACGGTGCCGGAGGGGGCCCAGCAGGCGCTCGTGCTGCTCGCGCCCAATGTAAGCGGCGGCTTCGGGGCGCTGGTGAGCGCCGTGCGCGGACGACCCGGCGTATTCGTCCGTGCCTCGCAGGACATGGGCCAGGCGTCGCTCGACCGGACACGGCTGGAGGCTTTCCTCGACGAAGTCGGCGCAATCGAGCTGTCAGGCGCGGAACGGCTGGACGCCGCGTCGGCCGTTCTCGCGCGCAGTCTCGCGATCCGGTGGAACGCGGAGTGTCTTCAGCGGCTGCCGAGCCTCCAGGCAGCCTGTCTGACGCAGAACAAGGAAGCTTTGGTTCTGCACGACGGCCGTGGCAGGACCACTTTGACGGAGACGCTGGCCGGGGCGCCGGCTGACATCGCCTACCGCATCAGCGCCACGCCGCAAGGCGGTTCGGGCTATTACAACCCTTATATCGGTCTGGTCCGGGACGTGGCGCGCCTACTGGGCACGTTCGGAACGGCGCAGTACCAATACATACCCGCGTTGGCGCTCGGACGAAAGGACGAGCTCCGGCTGCTGCTCAACACTGCGCCTTCGTTCCGCAAGCCCCATTCGGTGATCGTCGCGCCGCTTCCTCCGATCCAGGACGCCGAACTGCCGACGATCCGAGCCAGCGAACCGAACGCGATCACATGCCTCGCCCGCCGAAACCCCGTGTTGCCCATTCAGGGTGCGCCTCTCCTTTATGCCACGGATTTTGCGCGGAACATGACGCTGCGGTTCGCCACGAAAGCCGGCAAGACGATCGAGCTGCCGGTCGAGGCGGACGCACGCAGGGGCGGGATTGTCGTGCACACTTCGCAATTGGAAGGCGATGCACTGGATCCGGTGCTCGATGCTACTTTGCACGGTCTCTGGGGCTTCGATCCGTTCGCCGGCCCCAATTTCCGGCTGCAGGGTGCGCAGCCGGCATCGTGGCGCGCTCCTGAGCGCGCGGCGCTGATCATCGGGCGTGATAACGAGCTGAAGCTGGAGGCAGGCGCGGCGGCTTGCGTCGAGGCAGTCTCGTTCGGCAGCGATCCGATATCGGCGCGGCCGGTGGAGTGGAAGGCAGTGGGGCCCCAATCGCTCTCGCTCACCTTGCCCCTCCAGAAGGACCGTGCCGGCTCCACGTTCGTGCACATCAGCCACTACGGTCAGCGGGAGGCGGTTCGCGTGCCGCTGAGACTGTTCGAGGAGGCGAGTCGCATCGACGGATTCATGCTGCACGCGAGCGACACATGGGGCGTGCTGGAGGGCACTCGTCTGGACCAGGTGGCAAGTTTGAAGCTGGCTGGGGCAGCGTTTGCTCCCGCCGGCCTCGAGCGCGTTGGTTCCTCGGATCAACTTACGGTGACGAGCGATGCCGACGGCTTGTCCAATCGCTTCAAGCCGGGGCAGCAGATGATCGCCAAAATCGAGCTGAAGGATGGGCGGACGCTCTCCTTGCCCGTGACGGTCGCGAATTCACGGCCGCGCGTTGGCTTGGCCGATAAAAATGTCGAGCCGGCTGCAGCGGCCGCGCCGGTTGCGCTCAGCGTCTTGGGCGACAACGCCGTTCTGCAAGGCGCCACCATCGCCTTCTCTGTCAGGGCTGAGGGCGACACCAGATTTCGCGGACGCGAGGCGGTGGAAATCGCAACTGCTGATGGCTCTTCGGCCGCGACTGTGAAGATCGGCGCCGGCTTGACCATGGTCGATCCGCAGATCCTCGTCGCGAGCATCGATGTTTCTAAAGCGCTCGGGCAATCGGCCTTCGGGCCCTTGCGTTTCCGTCTCATACAGGAAGAGGTGTCGAGCGACTGGCAGCCGCTAACCACGTTGGTTCGGCTGCCCAGGCTTAGCGCGGTGACCTGCAGCGAAATCGCCTCGAGCTGCACGCTGGCAGGCTCGGACCTCTTCTTGATCGATTCCATCGCCAGCGATGCTGAATTCACCGACGCCGTCCAGATACCCCACGGCTATACCGGGACGAGGGTGTCGACTCCGCGTGAGCGAAGCGGGCACCTATTTATTCGACTTCGCGACGCACCGCAGGTTGCGGTACGCGTCAGAGTACCTGATTAAGGTCCGCCTGTGCGCGTTTACGCGCCAGACGAGTTGCGTCGACGAACGGCGAGAGATGGAACGAAGCTTGATGGCTGAGAAGTTGGAACGGCGTAGCAGGGCCATCTTAGAGCCTTCCTTCCGAAGAAGCCCTCTGCTGGACTTTTCAAGCCCCCAATAACTTTTCCGATCGAAAGCACGGTTCCAAACAGCCTCAGTCGCGTCGGCCTCACCACGGTGCCAGCGAGTGTCAGCTCGTGAGCTTTGCCGCCCCAAAAAGCGGACCTTCCGCTGCCGGGCAATTCACGACTTTCGGTGCCCACCTCTGTTCTGTCGAGCGGATTGAGGAATGGTGGCAATTTGCGGCTTCTGAGGAATGGCCCGCCCGACATGATGAAGATGGGCACTCAAAATCATTGGGAAATCTCTGTTCGGCTGAGCCGGTGAGGTCCGCTTCGTGCCCGAATTCGGACATCAACTCGCCTCCCGAAGTCGCTCAGAACCAGACGTGCGACACTGCGGCAGGAGGCCTGAAACCCGGACCCACTCCAGCTTCATTGCCAGATGCGTGGATGAAGAAATATGGCCTTCGATTTTCTCATAGTGGCTCAGGCACGCCGCGACGGTTGCGGGCACCTGCGCAGAACATGGCCCATGGCGGGAACTTCGGACGACGTTTTCCCATCCTAGCTCGGCGGAACACGCCGGCTTCGTGAGAGATTCTCATACCGGCTCAGCCCTGCGGGAGACCTGATGATGAAGGATGAAATCGCGTGGTTTCGGGATCACCATGTCGAGAACATGGAGCGCATGTTCGCCGCGGTGAGCGACCTCTATGCCGAATATTGGAACGACTTCTTCCACTTCGCGATTTTTGAGGACGACCTGGAGGATTGGGACACCGCATTCGAGGAGACCCATCGCCGCTACCTGGACGCGTTGCAAATCGGCGAAGGATCCAAGGTTGTTGAGCTCGCCTGCGGGCGGGGAGGTTTTGCCGACTTTGTCGCCGCCAATAGTGGGGCAGAGGTGCTCGGGATCGACATATCCCGCTCGCAACTTTCACACGCCAAGCGTCATAAGCGACCTAATCTGCGCTTCCTCCACCACGACATCATGCGGGTCGACGAGCTTGAAGAGCGCTTTGACGCCGTGATCCTGATGGATGCCGACTGTTACCTGCCGGACAAAAGCGCAGCGGTGCACAGGATCGCGCGGGTCATGAAACCCGGGGCCCGTTTTCTCCTGATCGCCTGGTGCAAGCGCGAGGGTCTAAACGGGCTGCAGGAGGAGTTGGTCCTGCATCCGTTCATGCGCTATTGGGGCATACCCAGCCTCCAGACGCCTGCCGGCTATCGTCAGCATTTCCACAGGGCTGGGCTGCGCCTCATCGAGGAGGCCGACCTTAACGATAAGACCCGGCGCAACTGGGATTTCGGCTATGAGCGCGCCATTGCCGGCATCCGCGACTTCTCGGTGGCAAAAGCGGCTCGGCTCCTATGGAAGGGGCTTCCCTTGGGCAGGGACGGCATCCGGCTGATCACGGAGCAGTTCCCCGCCGCGCTTTACATCAAGGCCGGCTTCGACGCGGGATTCCTGCGCTACACTTATTTCGTCGCCGAGAAAGACTGAGTTGCGGCAGAGTGTCGTTGCCGGCTCTTCGCTACGATCATCCGGCAGGGAACCTTCCCACGAGGTCACGCATCAAAGGTTGGGGAAGTGCCGCGTTGCGCTCGAAGAACGGAGGCAACATGCTGCCATGGGTCCCGCTACGAAGTGACCGGCGAGGTGATCCACGGTCCGGCCTACAAGCCGCTCGAAAAGCACGCGATCGGCTGAAGGGAGCACCGGCCGCCGGCGAGACGCACGCGAGGAGCAAAGCATGGCCGCCACGACTGCCGCCGACCTCTTGATCGACACGCTGATACTGGACAGGAACCGCGCGATGCCGGTTCGCCTTCGGCCATGGATCCGGCTTCGGCCACGGGCCGGTCTCCAGTCTCGGCCCTGGCCCGAGATGATCCGATCATCAAAGGCAACGGCAGCGCTGCTGGGCGCCACGCTGGTCCTCGCCGGCTGCGGCCATAGGGCTGAGCTAAGCGTCGCGGAAGGAATGGGGCCACGCCCGAAGCTTCCGCCACCAGCCGGCACCCTGCTCCCCACGGTCAACATCGCTCCGGCGAGATCGTGGCCCGAAGGGAGGACACCCGTTCCGGCGCAGGGCCTGCACGTGAAAGCCTTCGCAAGCGGGCTCGACCATCCCCGCTGGCTGTACGTCCTGCCCAGCGGCGATGTGCTAGTGGCCGAAACGAACAAACCGCCGCCGCCGAAGAATAAGAC
>JALYNE010000182.1 GCA_030773375.1 Pseudomonadota bacterium | reverse complement strand
CCTCCGTCACTGTTCATTTCCTGGAGCCGATCGATCCGGCAGCCGTGCCCGACCGCAAGACGCTTGCCGATCGGAGCCGTGCCGAGGTCGTGGCAACGCTCAGCCGCCTTCATCCAGGCGCCGCTCACTCGAGTTCCCTCGCCGCTTCCTAGCCGACTGAGGATCAACTATAGCGCGCCCATGCTCGAGCGAAATCCAAAGTCCTTCCACGTCAAATCCTTCGGCTGCCAGATGAACGTCTATGACGGTGCACGAATGGCGGAGCTCCTGGAGGCGCAGGGCATGATCGCTGCCGCCGATGGCAGCCATGCCGATCTGGTTGTTCTCAACACCTGCCACATCCGAGAAAAGGCGGCTGAGAAGGTCTATTCAGACATCGGCCGGCTCCGGCGCGAGGATGGATCGCGCCCGATGATCGCCGTCGCCGGCTGCGTCGCGCAAGCCGAAGGCGCGGAAATCCCGCGCCGGACGCCCAGCGTCGACATCGTCGTCGGGCCACAGGCCTATCACCGCCTGCCCGAAATGGTTGCCAAGGTCCGCGAGGGTGCACGCTCCATCGACACCGACATGCCACTGGAGAGCAAGTTCGGGGCGCTTCCGGCACGCCGCAACCAAGGCCCCACCGCTTTTCTCACGGTTCAGGAAGGCTGCGACAAATTTTGCACCTATTGCGTGGTCCCGTACACGCGCGGCGCGGAGATCTCGCGCAGCTGGAGCGCCGTTTGCGATGAAGCCAAAGCGCTCGTCGACAAAGGCGCCAAGGAAATCACATTGCTCGGCCAGAACGTGAATGCCTGGACCGGCGAAGACGACAAGGGTCGCATCCAAGGCCTCGACGGCCTGGCGCGCGCCCTCGACCGGCTGCCTGGGCTGGAGCGTATCCGCTACACGACCAGCCACCCAAACGACATGAGCGAGGGGCTCATCCGCGCCCATGCTGAAGTCGAGAAGCTGATGCCGTTCCTGCATTTGCCGGTTCAGTCCGGCAATGATCGCGTACTCCGATCCATGAACCGCAGCCACACGACTGAAAGCTACCTCCGAATCATCGAGCGCGTGCGCGCGGCGCGGCCTGACATCGCGATTTCGGGCGATTTCATCGTCGGCTTCCCCGGCGAGACCGACGCCGAGTTCGACGACACCCTGAAAATCGTTGCCGAAGTGAACTACGCGCAGGCTTACTCGTTCAAATATTCTCCGCGGCCAGGGACCCCGGCCGCTGGCATGGAACAGCAGGTACCCAGTCAGGTGATGGACGAACGACTGCAAAGGCTGCAGGCACTCCTCAATGAGCAGCAGTCCTCGTTCAACCGCGCGACGGTTGGTCGGCGCACTGGGGTTCTGCTCGAACGAACGGGCAAGAAGCCGGGCCAGCTGATCGGTAAATCACCCTGGCTTCAGTCCGTTCATCTCGAAACGGATGCAAAAATCGGAGACCTCGTGGACGTCCAAATCATTTCTGCGGGCCCGAACAGCCTTGCCGGCGCCGCAATCATGCGGGACGCCGCCTGATGCCGCAGAAAAGGCCCGCAGAAGCAGCCGCACCCCGGGCGCGCCTCGAACTCGAGTTCGACCAGCCCCACCTGTTGGGGCCGCTGTTCGGTGAGTTCGATCGCAACCTCGTCGCCATCGAGGATCGGTTGGGCGTGTACATCGCCGCTCGCGGAAGTCGTGTTCAGATCGAAGGCGAACCGGAAGCGGCGGCCCGCGCCCGCGACGTCCTCGTCGGCCTGTACAACCGGCTGGACGAGGGCCATGACATCGATGCCGGCGCGGTGGAGGCCATCATTGGCATGGCCGGACAACCAACGCTTGAAGGCATTATCGAGGCCGATGTGGCCGAACCTCCGAAGGTCATGATCCGCACGCGCAAGAAAACGATCGTGCCGCGATCGAAGACGCAGGCGACCTACATGGAGGCACTCGCGCGCGAAGACCTCATCTTTGCGCTCGGACCGGCGGGCACCGGGAAGACCTATCTCGCGGTTGCCCAGGCCGTCCAGCAACTGATCGGCGGCTCGGTTGACCGCCTCATTCTTTCACGCCCTGCCGTCGAGGCGGGCGAACGCCTCGGCTTCCTTCCGGGCGACATGAAGGAGAAGGTCGATCCCTACCTCCGCCCTCTCTACGATGCCCTTTACGACATGCTCCCAGCGGAGCAGGTCGAGCGCCGCATCATCTCGGGCGAGATCGAGATCGCGCCGATCGCCTTCATGCGTGGGCGCACGCTTTCGGACGCATTCATCATCCTTGACGAAGCGCAGAACACGACCCCGCAGCAGATGAAGATGTTCCTGACGCGGTTTGGAATGCGCAGCCGCATGGTGGTTTGCGGGGATCCGCTCCAGGTCGACCTTCCGAACCCGGGAATGTCGGGGCTCGCGGATGCCGTTGGAAGGCTGGAAGGTGTTCCGCGCATCGCCACCGTTCGCTTCACTGCAGCCGACGTCGTCCGCCACCCACTCGTGGGTCGGATCGTGGAGGCTTATGAAGGCCCGCTTTCGGCATGATCCTCGTGGAAGCCGATGCCGGCGAAGAGTGGGACAGTCGTACCGACTGGGAAGATCTCGCGCGCCGTGCCGTCCTGATTGCTGTGCGCAGCAGCAGCCATGCACGTCTTGTGGAGAGTGCGCTCGCAATCGAGGTCTCCGTCAAGTTCACCAGCGATGATGAAGTGACATCCCTGAACGCCGCCTGGCGCGGGAAGGACAAGCCGACCAACGTCCTGTCTTTTCCGATGATGGACCTGGCCGTGCTCCAGTCGCTTCCCAGTGCTGAAGGCGGCGAGATCCTGCTGGGGGACATCGTTCTTGCGCACGGGGTCTGCGCTGGCGAGGCGGCCGACAAGGGGGTTCCCTTCGAAACCCATGCCGCGCATCTGGTGGTGCACGGCACGTTGCATCTGCTCGGTTATGACCACGAAACGAGCGATGAAGACGCCGACGAAATGGAAGCGGTGGAACGCGAAGCGCTCGCCGCCATCGGCATTTCCGATCCTTATGCTGTTACCGAGGTACCAATCCAATAAATGGCTGACGATGCAAGTAGCAGCGCCCAAGGCAATGGCCGCAGTTTCTGGAGCGGGCTGCGTACGCTCCTGTTCGGCCACGAGGGCGAACCGACGCTCCGCGACGAAATCGAAGAAGCGATAGACAGCCACGAGGGGGAGATCCCCGCCGTCGGTGACCTTACTCCCGTTGAGCGGCAGATGCTCCGCAACCTTCTTCATTTCGGCGAACGCACGGCCGGCGACATCGGTGTTCCCCGCGGTGAAATCATCGCAGTCCCGAACACCACCAGCTTTGAGAAGCTGGTCGCCGCATTCGCAGAGGCCGGCCACAGCCGCCTTCCGGTCTACGACGGCAGTCTCGATTCCTGCATCGGCATGGTCCACATAAAGGACGTGTTCACGCTGCAGGTGAGCGGAGCCACACCACCGCAGGACATCTCCTCGTTGATCCGCAACCCGCTGTTCGTGCCTGAATCGATGGGCGTGCTCGATCTTCTTGCCCGCATGCGGGCCGACCGCGTCCACCTCGCCATCGTGGTCGACGAGTTCGGCGGCACGGAGGGCCTGGTTACCATCGAGGATGTGGTCGAGGAAATTGTCGGCGAGATCGAGGACGAGCATGACGAGGAAGCTCCCGGCATGCTGATCCCAATCGAGGACGGCGTCTGGGAAGCGGACGCACGGGCCGAGTTGGAGGATGTCGCCGAGACGCTCGACGCGCGGCTTGGAATGGTTGAGGAAGACGTCGACACGCTCGGGGGCCTCGCCGTCATTCTTGCAGGGCACGTTCCGCAACTTGGCGAAGTGGTTGAGCACCCGAGCGGCTGGAAGCTGGAAGTCACGGACAGCGACTCGCGCCGAGTCAACCGGCTCCGGCTCCACGCTCCACAGGAAAGCGCCCTCACCGAATGATGCGGAGCTAGAAGATGCGCGGTTCGGGCGCGCTGATTTTGGTGGCAGTGCTCCTGGGGGGATGCGGTGAGAAAGCGCGGCTCCAGGTGGCGGACGGGATCGGGCCTGACCCGAAGCTCCCCCCGCCGGTGAAGACGCTGCTGCCGACTGTCGAAATCGCGGAGGCAACGGGCTGGCCCGCGGGCGCGATGCCACGCGCTGCCCAGGGCCTGCGCGTCGGCGCCTTCGCGACCGGCCTCGATCATCCCCGCTGGATGCTGGTGCTCCCGAACGGGGATGTCCTTGTGGCGGAAACCAACAAGCCGCCCCCTGCGGAAAAAAAGCAGGGCGGCATCAAAGGCTGGATCGCGGAAAAGTTCATGGACAAGGCCGGCGCAGGCGTTCCCAGCGCCAACCGCATCAGCCTGCTTCGGGATGCGAACGGAGACGGCGTGGCGGAGCTGAAGACGCCGTTCCTCACCGGCCTCTACTCCCCATTCGGAATGGCTTTGGTCGGGAGCACGCTTTACGTCGCCAATGCCAATGCCGTGGTCGCCTTCCCTTATCGGGAAGGCGCAACCCGGATCGACGCACCACCACGCAAGATCGCTGATCTTCCGGCGGGACGAAACCACCACTGGACCAAGAGCCTCGTCGCCAGCCCAGACGGGAAGAGGCTCTATGTCGGGGTCGGCTCCAACAGCAACGTTGCCGAGCGCGGGATGGCCGAGGAGCTTCACCGCGCTGCGATTCTGGAAATCGATGCGAAAAGCGGCGCCACCCGGCTCTTTGCCTCGGGTCTCCGCAACCCCGTCGGCATGGACTGGGCGCCGGAAACCGGCCAATTGTGGGTCGCCGTCAATGAGCGCGATGAGCTTGGCAGCGATCTGGTTCCCGATTTCATGACCAGCGTTCGGCCTGGCGGATTTTACGGCTGGCCGTGGAGCTATTACGGCCAGAACGTCGATGAACGGGTGGAGCCGCGGCGAGCCGACATGGTGGCAAAGGCGATCAAGCCAGACTACGCACTCGGGCCCCACACCGCCTCGCTCGGCCTCGCCTTCTCGGAGGGCGCGCGGCTTGGGCCCTCGCTCGCCAGCGGCGCCTTCATCGGCCAGCACGGCTCGTGGAACCGGAAACCGCCCAGCGGCTACAAGGTGATTTTCGTGCCGTTCCGTGGTGGGCGGCCATCCGGTCGCCCGCTCGATGTCCTCACCGGCTTCCTCAGCGCGGAAGGCAAGGCGATGGGAAGGCCTGTGGGGGTTGAGATCGCACGCGACGGATCGCTCCTCGTCGCCGATGACGTCGGCAACACCATCTGGCGGCTCAGCGGAAGCGGGGTGCGCTGATCCGGCTCGACCGGATTTGCCTCCCCCCGCGACCGCGCCTAAGGAAAACAGACCTTCCGGCTATCCCAGGTGTCGAAAAGTCCATGGCCACCAGAATCGATGAACTTGAAACGCGCCGGCACCAGGCGCGGCTTGGCGGCGGCGACAGGCGGATCGAGGCACAGCATGCCAAGGGGCGCCTGACCGCGCGCGAGCGGCTGACGGTGCTGCTCGATCCAGGCAGCTTCGAAGAATATGACATGTTCGTGGAGCACAATTGCTTCGAATTCGGGATGGAAACGCAAAAGATCCCCGGCGACGGGGTGGTCACCGGGTCCGGGACCATCAACGGGCGTCTGGTCTACGTTTTCGCGCAGGACTTCACCGTGTTCGGCGGCTCGCTTTCCGAGCGCCACGCGAGCAAGATCTGCAAGATCATGGACATGGCAATGAAGGTCGGCGCGCCGGTGGTCGGCCTCAACGATTCCGGCGGCGCTCGAATCCAGGAAGGAGTCGCGTCGCTCGCCGGCTATGCCGAGGTCTTTCAGCGCAACGTCCTCGCCTCGGGAGTCATTCCGCAGATCAGCGTGATCATGGGCCCGTGCGCCGGCGGCGCCGTTTACTCGCCGGCGATGACCGACTTCATCTTCATGGTGAAGGACAGTAGCTACATGTTCGTCACCGGCCCGGATGTCGTGAAGACGGTGACCAACGAAGTCGTCACCCAGGAGGATCTCGGTGGGGCCGTCACCCACACGACAAAATCCGGCGTGGCCGATGTTGCCTTTGAAAACGACATCGACGCGCTCCTCGCCACCCGCGACTTCTTCGACTTCCTGCCGCTGTCGAACCGGCACAGCCTTCCCGAGCGACCCTGCAGCGACCCATGGGACCGCCTTGAGGAAAGCCTCGACACTTTGATCCCGGACAGCGCGGCAAAGCCTTACGACATGCACGAGCTCATCCGGAAGACTGTGGACGAAGGTGATTTTTTTGAAATCCAGCCGAACCACGCCGCAAACATCATCATCGGCTTTGGGAGAATCGAAGGACGCACCGTCGGGATCGTGGCGAACCAGCCGATGGTGCTCGCGGGCGTTCTCGACATTGCGAGCTCGAAGAAAGCGGGCCGGTTCGTCCGTTTCTGCGACGCCTTCGATATTCCCATCGTCACGTTCGTAGACGTGCCCGGATTCCTTCCGGGCGTCGCCCAGGAGCATAATGGGATCATCAAGAACGGCGCGAAGCTCCTCTTCGCTTATGCCGAAGCGACGGTACCCAAGATCACCATCATCACTCGCAAGGCTTATGGCGGCGCCTATGACGTCATGTCCTCCAAGCACCTCCGCGGCGACTTGAACTATGCCTGGCCGTCGGCTGAAATCGCCGTGATGGGCGCAAAGGGCGCTGTCGAAATCATCTTCAGGAAGGATATCGGCGACCCGGAAAAGATCGCCGCCCGCACCGCCGAATACGAACAGCGC
>JALYNE010000181.1 GCA_030773375.1 Pseudomonadota bacterium | reverse complement strand
CGCCCGGACCGAAGGTGATCTCCACACGACGGTTCTGCGGCTCGCGCACGCCGTCGGCGGTCTCCACAAGCGGACGGCTTTCGCCGAATGCTTCCGTGGTGATCGCGCCATCCGGCACGCCACGGCCAGCAATGTACGAGCGAACCGCATCGGCGCGTCGCTGCGAAAGGCCGACGTTGTATTGCGCCGAACCGGAACGGTCCGCGTGGCCGGCGAGCACGACCTGCGCCTGACCCGTCTGCTGATAGGCAGCGGCAGCGTTGTCGAGGATCGCAGCTGCCTGCGGCGTGATGTCCGCACGGTCCCAGTCAAAGAACACGATGAACGGACCCACTGCCACTGGAGGCGGCGGCGGAGGCGGAGGAGGCGGCGGCGGCGGCGGCGGCGGCGGCGGCGGCGGAGGCGGAGGCGGAGGCGGAGGCGGCGGAGCAGCCCCGAAGTTGAACACGATGCCGCCGAGCAGGCTGTGCGTGCGCAGCCTCGTCTCGTTTTGCTGACCGTTGAATCCGACCATCCGCAGATCGTCGACGTTGAAGAAGCGGTACTTCACCTGAAAATCGACGGCGTCGGTGACCGCCTGGCGAACGCCTGCGATTGCCTGCCAGGCGAAACGGGTGTCGCTGTCGTCGAGGATCGGAGCCCGGTTTTCGAACACTCGCAGGTTGTTGATCTTCACCCGCGCAACGCCGGCACCGCCCCCGACGAAGCCGCTGATCCCTTCATCCTCGCCGAAGTCGAGCATGCCGTTGACCATGAAGCTCAGCGCGCTGGTGCTGCCACCGGCTTCGAGGAACTGGCCAGTGTCCCGAGAACCCTGGCCCGGGAAGCGCGTTGCGAAGCTCGGGTCTCTTTCGATCGAGTCGACACGCGCCTTCTTGTAGGAAACTTCGCCTTCCACGCGGAAAGCGCCGAAGTCCAGGCCGACCACGACGTCGCCGTCATAACCATACTCATGGTCGATCGAGAAGGCGTTCCGGGTGCCACCCCCGGTGCCACCCCGGGTGCCTCCACCCTGGTTCCTACCGACATCAAACTCGAGATCTTCGACGATCATCGGACCGAAATCGCCACCGATGTACCAGGCGCCATCGCGCGCAAGTGCAGGCGTAGCGAGCACGGTGGATGACAACGCCACAGCTATGGCGAGCTTCCGCATAAAATCTTTCCCCTTTCTTTTGCGATCCAACGGGACCGACCCTGAACTCAATAAGGTAAGCGGAGTTTCCGCGCAAGCACGCTTATCCCCACACTGTTGCCGAAATGCATCAGTCTAAACTGGAGCCTTCGAGAACGGGCACTCAAACGAGACGCATGGGTGATGGTTTCATGTTCAGAACAACAAAGCTCAATGAAATAGCCAGTGTGTCTTTAATGCCTCAGTCCTCCGGCCGCGGTCGTTCTCCATTGCTCGCTTGATTATCGTTGCTCCTGAAGCACTTGGTTTCACATCCCGCGATCCAGGCTCATCGAACTGGGCTGGATGACTGCTCCCGCTCGGCAGTTCGTGCTTTTGGAATCAAGCAGCATATCGGGCACCGACCGGCTTTCTCGACCTTCACCCGGCGCGTCTTGAGCGGAGAAAAGCCGCTCCCCAGTCACGGCACTGTACAGCCGGGAAGTATCGGCTGTGGATTACGGGGCCCTTAGCCAATCACGAGCCGATCGGGTGAACAACAGCGCCAGCGCCGCCACCTGGAGCGCGGCTTGCAGCATCGCCATTGAACGCCATCCGATCACCGTGCCAGCATTCCAGCTGCTCAGGAACATCGGCAGTCCGATGACCCACAACAGCACCAGCACCCACTTGGCCGAGCGGCTTCGTCCGCGCGAGACCAGCAGCGCGAGCGTTCCAAGAGTGCCGAAGGTAAGGACCAGCAAAGCCAACATCTCCGGGGAGGATCCGCGCGCTGCAAGCGCGTCCCAACCTTGGAGCGCCTGCACCACCCCGAGGACCAGGCTTGCAAGGAAGACCCGCTCGAAGCCTGCAACCGGCATAGGTCTCATTGTTCCAGTTCCTCCGGCGGAGACACAAACGAGAAGAGGTTTGCCCATGACCTTTTCGGCAGGGAGCCAAAGTTGGCGCACTGGCGTTGATGCCTGCCTTCGTTCGTCCCAGGCGCGTTCTTCACGGCATATCCACTTCAAAAGGCTCGTCTTTGACAACCCCTCAAATTCTTGCCTTCGCGGTCCTCGCGGGCATGATGCTGCTCTTCATCTGGGGTCGTATCCGCTACGACCTCGTTGCCGTTCTTGCTCTTCTGACCGCGGTTCTGGTGGGCATCGTTCCTGCCGAAGATGCGTTTTCAGGCTTTGCCGACGACATCGTCATCATTGTCGCGTCGGCGCTCGTAATCAGCGCCGCCGTTTCGCGCTCCGGCATCATAGAGGCCATTATCGGCCGCATCACGAGCCGCTTCAATCGCATGGGCTCGCAGCTCATCGTGCTTGTCGGCTCCGTCACCTTCTTGTCCGCGCTGGTCAAGAACATCGGTGCGCTCGCGATGCTGATGCCATCGGCCTTCCAGATGGCGAAGCGCGCCAACGCTTCTCCTTCCTGGTACCTCATGCCGATGTCGTTCGGATCGCTCCTCGGCGGCCTCATCACGCTCGTCGGCACGTCTCCCAACATCATCGTCAGCCGTGTGCGCGAGGAAATGACCGGCCAGCCCTTTGGCATGTTCGATTACGCGCCCGTGGGGCTCGGCCTCGCCGTCACGGGTCTTATCTTCCTCCGGTTCGGCTATCGTCTTCTGCCAACAAATCGTCGTGCCGCGCCGACACTGGGCGAAGCGCTCAACATCACCGACTACGTGACCGAAGCGAGAATTCCAACGAACTCACCGGCCGAAGGACTGACCGTAGCCGGCTTCAAGGCGCTGGCCGAAGGCGGTGTCGAAGTGACCGGCCTCCACCGCGGCGAGCGCCGCCGCACCATCCCGCTCCCGGACGCGACCCTGAACGCCGAGGACGTCCTCATCCTGGAAGGCGAGCCGGAGGCGCTCGAACGCGCCATTGCCGCCGCTGGGCTCGAACTGGAAGGTCAGCACCGCGATGCCGCCACCGAGACGCCCGCATCGGATATCGGCGTGATCGAGGCAGTGATCCGCCGGGATTCGATTCTTGTCGGGGCCAATGCGGGTCGCATGGCGCTTCATGACCGCCACGGCGTCAACCTCATCGCCGTGTCTCGACGAGGCGAGCGCCTGACCGTTCGCCTGCGTGACATCAACCTCTGTCCAGGCGACGTTATCGTCCTTCAAGGACCGTTGCCGACTCTGCCCGAGCGCGTTCGCGATCTCGGCTGCCTCCCGCTTGCTGAACGGACGCTTCGCCTCGGCAGCGCTCGCCGGGGTCTCATCCCGCTCGCCATTCTGGGCGGCGCAATGATCCTGACCGCTGTTGGCGCCCTACCCGTCGCCATGGCCTTCTTCTCGGCCGCCGCGCTCATCATGCTGGCCAGCGCCCTCCCCGCGCGCGAAGCCTATTCTCACATCGATTGGCCGATCCTGGTCATGATTGCTTGCCTCATCCCTGTTTCCGACGCGATTCGGACGACCGGCGGCACCGAGGTCATCGCGCAGTGGCTGTCCAGCACCGCCTCCACGCTTCCCGCCTGGGGCGCAGTAACGCTTATCCTGGTCGCGGCGATGGCGGTGACGCCCTTCCTCAACAACGCAGCAACAGTGCTGGTCATGGCCCCGATCGCTTCGGTCTTTGCAACCAGCCTCGGCTATCGTCCGGAGGCGTTCTTGATGGCGGTTGCGGTGGGCGCCGGCTGCGATTTCCTGACCCCGATCGGCCACCAATGCAACACGCTCGTGATGGGACCCGGCGGCTACAGATTTGCCGACTATGCGCGCCTGGGGGCGCCCTTGTCGCTGCTCGTTGTGCTTGTGGGCGTCCCGCTCATCCTTGCGGTGTGGCCGCTACGCTGATTGCAGAGCTTCTTTCGTCTGGAGCAGGCGGGTCCACCGCCGCGCGGCGGCTCCTCAGCTCAGCTCTTCGTAATCGGCATCGATGATGGTGTCCCGCGGCTGATCCAAAGCGGGTGAGAGCTCAGTGGCGGGGCTCTCCGGCGCAACCATTTGCGGAGCCAGTCGGCAGATCAGCAGCAGCAGCGTTGGCATCGCCATCACCAGAGGAACATCGCGCAGGCTTCCCACCAATTCCCATTCCTCCAGCACCCCGTCCGCAAGTCCAGTGGCCGCCTCGTTGATGAGTTCCAGGACCAAAACCGCGAACCAGCTCAGCCAACTCCAAAGCGGCCTGCGAATAACGGCCGCCACGGCCACCAGCGCAAATACTGAGGCGAGAACGTGAGCTGCGCCGCTGTCTACGCCTGTCCACCACAGGATAAAGCTTTTAAGAGAAATCCACTCCTGCACGTCCCCGGTAGGACCCGAGCTGCCTTGGTTGTCAAGCTGACGCTCCACTCTGCTAGGCAGAGCCTCCCGCGGGGGAATGCCGGATCTGATAGACATCCTCGAGAGGCCAGCTAAGCTGGCCCGATCCTACCGAGGCTAAGTGCATGTGGCTGAAAAAGATCGCTTTTGTTGCCGTTGCTTGTCCTGCGCTCGCCGCGGCTGCGCCTGAATGGCCGCACCCGGCAGACATCGTGAAGGCGGAGCCGGTGGGGCTTGCTCCGGCTGGGCACGGCGAGCCGGATATAACCCGGTACCTCATGGTGAGGGGCGCCACCGAGTTCGAGCTTTCGCCCGACGGCAAGAAACTGGCCTATCTCACCGACGTCACCGGCGAGCCACAAATCTGGTCCGTTCCCGCTGAAGGTGGCTGGGCCAAGCAGCTGAGCTACGGGCTGGGCGTCGACTGGATCGCGCCCTCACCGCGTGGCGGCGATCTTCTGTACGGCGCCGATACTGGCGGTGACGAGCGGGTTTCGATGAACCTCATCAGCTTTGACGGGCGCAGCGAACGGGTTGTTGTGCCAACGTCTCCTGCTTTCCGGGCAATGGGCGCATTCTCGCCCGACGGCACCCAACTCGCTTATTCCTCGACGGAGCGGAACGGGACCGATTTCGACATCTATGTCGCTGACGTGGCTCGGGGCCAAAGCCGCCGCGTCGCCGAAGGGAAGGCCGGCTTCTTCGTACGGGCGTGGCTGCCGGGGACGCCACTGCTCGTCGTCTCCGAAACCCGCGGCGAGACCGGCAACGATCTCCACCTGCTCGACAGCCGGACAGGCCTCCTGCGAACGATCTTCAAACCAAGGCGACCGGCCGTATATGAGAACATCGCGCCGGTACCCGACGGCTCCGGTTTCTACTTGTCGACCGACGAGGGCAGCGATTTCAGCCGGGTCGCTTATTATGATCTTACCCGCCGGCGCCTAACCACGATCGCCGCTCCGCCGCACGACATCGGCGCCGTCGTCCTTAGCCCGGACGGCCGCTACCTTGCCTGGACGCGCATCGAAACCGGTTTCAACAAGCTCCACCTGCGCGACTTGGCAAATGGCCGTGATCTTTCCGTTCCGGATTTCCCGGCGGGAACGCTGTCGCTACGGTTCGCCAATGCTGCCCCCATACTCGGGGTGCTGGTCAACAGCCCGCGCACAGGTCGACAAGTCTACACGCTGGACGTCACCAATAACCGCCTCGCTTTGGCTGTTCCTTCCGATGACGCCGGGCTCGATATGGCGAAAATGGTCGTGCCTGAGCCGGTCTCGTTCAAGGCGCGCGACGGGACGCTCCTCACTGCGTTGCTCTACATGCCGGAGAGGCCGCTCGGCGGGGACAAACCGCCGGTCTTCCTCGCGCTGCACGGCGGTCCCAGCTCTTTCGCCGTCCCCACCTATCAAGCCGACAAGCAATATTACGTGGCGCGTGGAATTGCGGTCCTCGACCTCAATTATCGCGGCTCCACAGGCCACGGCCGCAAGTTCGCGGAGCTCAACGACCGCGAGCTCAAGTCGAACGAAGCTGGCGACCTGGCGGACGCTGTCGCATGGCTGCGCTCCACCGGTCGAGTGGACGGCGATCGCGTAGCCGTCGGCGGCGGCTCATATGGCGGCTATTTAACGAACCTTGCGCTGGGCACCTACCCCGACATGTTCGTCGCCGGCGTGTCCGCGGTCGGCGTTTCGGACTGGGTGAAGGCGCTGGAGGCTGCCAGCCCGGAACTCAAGGCTTCTGATCGCATCGAGTTTGGCGACATCTCGGACCCGAAGGTCCGCGCCTTCTTCGCGAAGCTGTCACCGATCAACAATGCGGCCAGGATCAAGACGCCGCTGATGGTCCTGCACGGCGCCAACGATCCGCGTGATCCGGTGACGGAATCGGATAGTTTCGTGGAGGCAATCCGCGGCGCGGGCGGTAGCGTCACCTATCTCCGCTTCTCTGACGAAGGTCACGGCATCTCGAAACTCGCCAATCGGGTGCACGCCTACCGCCGGATCGCCGCATTCCTCGAGGAGCAGTTCACCCGCCCCAAATGACTTTGCCCAGGCTCTTGTTGGTGACGCGAACGCCAGGCCGGATCAAGCAGCAACGCCTTGACCCATGGGCGTGCGGTCCCTCAGCGCCGGCATCTCCGTGGCCGAGCGCGATCCGGCAGCCAGCACGTTCAGACACTAAGCGCGCTATGCTGCGCTCGCACGCGCCAGGAACGCTGCCTCACGGTCCACCCAGTGCTTAAAGCTTGGCCTGGCCAGGATCGCTTCAACATAGGCCTTGACCTTACCGTGCCGGGTTAGGTCCCAA
>JALYNE010000180.1 GCA_030773375.1 Pseudomonadota bacterium | reverse complement strand
CTCCGCCGCCTCGTTATGCACTCGGGCGTATACGCCTCGATCCCCTCCATTTACGAGCGCCGCGTCAGGATCGCTTGCAAGGAGCACCGCCAGCAAATCCTGAGCCTGCTCGCTCGTAGCGGCAATAGCCACCAACTTTGGGTATTCGGGCCTTTCGACATTAGATTGCTTCTTCCACCGCATTCCGATCCCTCACCAGAAACGCTCTCGTGACACAAGGGCCTTCCACCAGGGCTGCGATATTGCCCATCCGTGGCGGCGAGCAGGCGCCGGCTGCAAACGGTGCCAAGCACGATCATCACCTGATCTTCCCGCAAACCATAGCGAGAGTCAGGCGGAGCGGAGGCGGATACGGATTGCCGCTTGAGCGAGGCTGCAGGGCGCGCTTGGGGGAAGCGCGCCCTGCTAACGATCAGCGCGTCTGTATGCGGACGCCGACGCGGAAGGCGCGGCCGAGGAGGTCGGAATAGGTGGTGTTGGCCGAGAGCCCGCCTTCCGGCAGCAACAAAGGATCGCGGTTGAAGAGGTTCGTGACGTTGATGAAAAACTGCCCGTCGCCCCGCCCGAGGACGTCGAACTTCGTCGTCACGTTGGCATCGACGTAAAAGAGCCCCGGGAGGCTGTTGTCGTCGATCGTCGGGAATTGCGAGACGATCTCCGCTGGGCGCCCGGTCGGGCAGTCTGTCTGACATTCGATGAAGTTGTTGCCGAAATTGCCCGAGCTGATGCCCCGCGCGGTGCCGGTGATGGTGAAACTTGGCGTGTCGACCGATGCCGTCACGCGGTAGATCCACTTTGGCGGACCGCTACCCCCGTTTTCCCCGACGCTGTTGACGGGGATGCTGAATCCGGTATTCACAATGTTGTCGATGTAGCGGGTCGCGAGCCCGCGCAGGCTGAACGCGCCGTCGACGCCCGAAAACACCCGCGCGATCGGCAAACGATAGCTCGCCTCGAAGTCGACCCCGCGGACCGTCAGCCGGCTGAAATTGAAGGGACTGGCGCGCACGAAGATGTCGCGTTCGCCGGTCGGATCCGGACCGAAGGCGGCGCAGAATTCCTGCCGGCCCTCAAAGCAGCGGTTGACGATGGCCTGCGCGAAGAGCTGCCCGATCGCATCCTTGAGCTTGATCTCGAAATAGTCGGCCGAAGCCGAGAAGCCGGGCAGGAAGCGCGGCTGGAGCACCACGCCGGCGTTGATGGAATCCGCCTTTTCCGGGCGCAGGTTGAGGTTGCCCGTCGTCGTTTCGCGGAAGGTCAGGCGATCACCGAGGACGGGGGTGAACGGGTTGTCCACAGTGTCGGTGCGCGACGTGCCGGCCTGGAACAGTTCGTTCAGATTGGGCGCTCGGATGTCGCGCGAGCGCGTGGCACGGAATCGGATGTCCTCGATCGGCTCCCACGTCGCGCCCGCCTTCCAAGTCGTCACGTATCCGGAGGTGGAATAATCGGTCGCACGCACCGCGCCGTTGAACTCAAGGCCGAATCCAAGCGGGACGAGCGTCTCGAGATAGGCTTCCTTGACGTCAAAGCTGCCGAAGGTGGGCAGGTAATTGCCGACCGAGAAGCCCGTCTGGAACTCGGGTGGGACAAAGCCCGACACCTCTTCCTTGCGATATTCGCCGCCGACCGCGATGCTGACGTCGCCCGCCCAGGTGGCGAACGGCGTGAAGGAGAGGTTCAAGGCCGCCACCGTCTGTTCGAGCTTCTGGTCGCGGAAGGGATCGCCAAGCACATAATCGATCGCGGCCTGGCTCGCGACGCCGATGCCGAGCCGGTTCAGCGGCACGCAATTCGGATCGTTGTTGTTGGGATTGGCATCGACATTGATCCGGCAGACGATCGTTCCGGGCGCAAAGCCGCCCGGATTGCCGGCCCGTGCGAACACCGCGTCGGTCGCCGCGTTGACTCGCGCGTTGATCATGATGTTGCGCAGCTGCTCGCGGGTATTTGTCTGGCCGTACTGGCCATAAGCGCTCCAGTTGGCGCTGTTTCCGAACAGCTGGAACTCGCCTCCCGCGCCCAGGACATAGCGTTGGACGTCACGCTGATTGTTGGATTGGCGAACAGGCAGGTCCGCCGCAGTCGTGCCGACCGTGACCGAGGTGATGCCCTGCAGTCGAGCCGCGCCCAAGGTGTTGATGAGGAAGGCGTTGTCGGCCTGCAGCCGAACCAGCGTCGAAAACTGCGGGCCAGCGTTGAACAGCGTCTCCTGCCAGTTGTAAGAGGCTTCGCCGAACAGCTCGAGCCATTGAGCCAGCTCGAAACTTACGCGTCCGAACACGCCCCGGCGTTCCTCGGCGGCATCGAGGCCGATGCGACGGCTGAGGTCGGACAGCTGCCAGTCGCCGCCGGTGGTGAGTGTCGGCGTGTTGATCGTCCCGTAATTGAACTGATTCACTGAGCCGCCCAGGCCGAAGTAGAGGCCGCGGAGCCGGTTAGGGACGCCGCCCGTCGAGGCATTGATGATGCCGCCGGGCAAGGCATTCGACGTGCCGGTCATGAAGCGCACCAGATTCTGCGGCAGCCCGTTGAGGTTGGTGAAGGCGGGGTTGGAGATCGTGCGGAAGCCGAGCTGGTTAAACTCGCGGTCGACAGTGAAGATGCCCTCGCGTTCCGCCAGTTCCGCGTTCAGCAGCACATGTCCGCGCCCACCGGCGAAGGAGGTGCCGCCGGCCACGCTGGCGGAGTAGTTGAAGCCGTCGCCGTAGGTGGTGATGCCGCTGTCGGCCTGCACCCTCAACCCCTCATACCTCTTGTCGAGGATGAAGTTGACGACGCCCGCGACCGCGTCCGAGCCGTAAGTCGCCGATGCGCCGCCGGTCACGATCTCCACGCTTCTCACCAGCGCCTGCGGGAAGGTGTTGATGTCGACGAGCCCGGTGACCGTCGAGCCGACCGAACGGCGCCCGTCGAGCAGCACCAGCGTGCGGACTTCGCCCAGGTTGCGCAGGTCGAGCGCGTTGATGCCCGCCGCACCCGAACTGAGCGCCAGCCGCGAGTTGGACGGCCGGGTGCTCCCCGCCAGGGCAGGGATCTGGTTGACGAAGTCGGCGATGTTATTGGTCGGCGACGTATTTTGAATCTCTTCCCGCGTCAGGACGTTCAGCGGCGTCGGCGACTCGAACCCGCTCCGAACAATGCGCGTGCCGGTGACGATAATGTCCCCGTCCACTTGCCTGGCGCCCGCATCTTCGTCGGCTGCTTGGGCGGTCTCGGCGCCTGGAGTCTGGGCTTCCTGGGCGGCCGCGGTCTGCTCGTCGGTGGCCGGATCGGCCGTCTGCGCGGCGGCGGCAGCGGGCATCAAGCTAGCCAGGGCAATCGCGGCGAGGCTGGCATGTGCGGCCTGGCGACCAGTGCGGCGGCGGAAACTGCTGGTGGCGTACATAGAAATCCCCCCTCTTGAACTCAGCTTTACGGGGCTGGCACCCCGTGTTTTTGATCTCGTCGTCGTCTGCCACGCCTCCCGGCATCGAGCGCTCGATGCCGCGCGGCCCGTTCTCCTCCAGGGGGCAGCCGTGCAAGCGCTCCTCCACTTCGGCCGGCATGCTGCGTCCCCATCGTGATGGTGCCGGTGGGGCAAGAAGCGTGTCAAGTGGCGCAGAGCGTCTTCGCGCGAAATCCGCCATGGCTCAGGGGTCAATCGGCCTCAGGAATCGGCTCGAAAGCGTCATGAGAGTCTACGCCATAGCCTTGGCGAATGGCTTGCCGAACTCTTACTATACGAAGCGAGGGCGGCTTTCGTTAGCCTGTGATCTCTTGCCAGGCGGGCATCGCCTGGCCCGGAGAATTGCATGAAGCTCGACCGTCGCGCTTTCCTGGCCGGAACCTCAGCGGTGGTGGCGCTGATGCCGGTCGCGTGCGCGACGCGGGTGGATATCGCGCGCAGGCGGCATTTGGCGGTGACAGGCGCCGCCGGCCCAATCGAGATCGTCGACGATCATTGGGGCGTTCCGCACATCCGCGCGCGGAGCAAGGCGGATGCGTTCTTCGGCCAGGGCTATGTCGTCGCGCGCGACCGGCTGTTCCAGCTCGACCTCGGCCATCGGCGCAGCATGGGGCGGATGGCGGAAGCATTGGGTCCCGAGTTCGCGCTCCACGACCATGCCGAGCGGCTGTTCCACTTTCGCGGCGACCTCCAGGCGGAACTGGCGAAGGTGCCGCCCGAAGTGCTCGCCTGCGCGCGCGGCTATGTTGCGGGCGTGAACGCGCGCATCGACGAAGTGATGGCCGACCCCAGCCTGTTGCCCGCCGAATATCGCATCCTCGACATGCGGCCGTTGCGCTGGGACTTGCGCGACCTGGTGCTCGCGCGCAGCGCCTCGGTCGGCAATGCGGATGACGAGATCCGCCGCGCGCGGCTGGCGGCGATGAACATGCTTGAGCTCGACACGTTGGTCGCGCCCTTGCGTCCGGCGTGGAAGCTGCGTGTGCCCGAAGGGCTGGACGTCGCTGCCATATCCAAGGCCGATCTCGGCGTGCTGGGCGAGGCCCGGAGCGCCTTGCCCTTCGGCACGGCAATGCCGGTGGGCGAAACGGCCGCGCCCATCGACCAGGAAAATGCCGGGTCGAACGCCTGGACGATCGGCCCGGGGCGCAGTGCGACCGGCCAGCCGATCCTGGCCAACGATCCGCATCTGGGGATCGGCGGCTTCGCCCCGCGCCATGTCGCGCATCTCAGCGCGCCGGGACTCGACGTGATCGGCGGCGGCTCTCCGGGGCTGCCTGGCATCATGCAGGGCCATACCGACCGCTTCGCCTTTGGCCGCACCAATTCGCACAACGACCAGAGCGACCTGTTCATTCTCGAACTCGATCCCGCCGATCCCGAACGCTACGCCCATGCCGGCGGCTGGAAGCGGTTCGACACGGTCGAGGAGATGATTGCGGTGAAGAACGGCCCGCCGCGCCGCGTGACCTTGCGCTACTGCGTGCACGGGCCGGTGCTGCTGCACGACCCTCAGCGGCGGCGGGCGACGGCGCTGGCGACCGTGACGATGATGCCGGGCGCAATGGGCGGCTTCGCGATGATCGCCATCAACCTCGCGCGGGACTGGAACAGCCTGAAAGACGCGTTCAAGCTCCATCCCTCGCCGACCAATTTCCATTATGCCGATGTGGACGGCAATCACGGCTGGCAGGTGATCGGCATGGCGCCCGAGCGGAGCGGCGGGCATGACGGCCTGCTGCCGGTGCCGGGCGACGGCCGCTACGACTGGACCGGCCGGTTCGGGGCCGAGAAACTGCCGCGCGAGTATAATCCCGCAAAGGGCTGGTTTGCGACCGCCAACCAGGAGAATCTGCCGGCCGATTATCCGGTGAAGGAACGCCCGCTCGCCTTTTCGTTCCGCGAACCCTATCGCTACGAGCGGATCGTCGAGGTTCTGGAACAGCAGCCGCGCCACAGCATCGCCGACAGCGCGGCACTGCAACAGGACCTATGGTCGGCGCCGGCACGCCAGCTCGTTGCGCTGATCCCCGGCACTTCGAGCGCAGCGGCGAAGCCCGCCGCCGACATGCTGCGCGGTTGGAACGGGCATTTGGGCGCTGGCAGCGCCGAGGCGGCGTTGTTCCAGATCGTCTGGGCCGACCTCGGCAAGCGCGTGCTCGGATTGATCGTGCCGCCGCAGGCGCGCGAGCTCGTACCCTCGATCGCGGCGGGCGAGCTGATCCGCCTGATGCGTGAGCCCGACGCGCGCTTCGGGCCTGACCGGCGGGGGACGCGCGACCGGCTGTTCAATGAAGCCCTGGCGGCCGGCTGGGCCGAGGCGATGCGGCTGATGGGCGAGGATCCTGCCGGCTGGCGCTGGGGTGCGCTGCACCAGGTGCGGATCGCGCATCCCCTGTCGCGGCTTCCAGCGATCGCCGCTGCCTTTCCGCCGATCGAGGGCGGGCAATCGGGGGGCGACCATTATACGGTCAATGCGCGCTGGGTGGCTTCCAGTCGGGGCTATCGTACATCGGGGGGCGCGAGCTACCTGCAGGTGATCGACGTGGGCGATTGGGACAACAGCCTCTATCTGAACCTGCCCGGTCAGTCGGCCGATCCGCAGTCGCCCCATTATCGCGATCAGTATGAGCCGTGGATCCGAGGTGAGATGCAGAAGCTGCCGTTCAGCCGGAGGGCAGTCGATGCCGCGGCACGCAGCCGCACGATGTTGATGCCGGCACGTCGAAGGGGGTCAGGATGAGGGACGTGATGACGCGATCCGCATTGGTTTCGGCAGCGGCGCTGGCGCTTGGCGGCTGCGCGACGGTGGCTGCAAGCGGCGGGCGCGCCGATGTCGTGATCCGCGGCGGCACCATCCATTCGGGAGGCGAGGGGCCGGCGGCGACCGGTGACGTCGAGATTGCGGGGGACCGCATCGTCTATGTCGGTCCGTCGCGCAGGACGCAGGCGGCGCGGGTGATCGACGCGTCCGGCAAGATCGTGGCGCCAGGCTTCATCGACCCGCACACCCATCCGGACACCTACATCCGCTCCGGCGATCCGGTCGCGCGGCAGAACCTGCCGTGGCTGGCGCAGGGTGTCGCAACGATCATCCACGGTGTCGATGGGCGCGGCACGCCCGAGGTCGCCGAGGATGCCGCAAAGCTGCAGGCAAGCGGCATCGGCACCAATGTCGCCGCCTTTGTCGGCTTTGGCACGGTGCGTTCCCGCGTGCTGGGGCAGGACGACCGCGCCCCGACGCCCGCCGAGCTGCAGCAGGAAAAGGCGCT
>JALYNE010000179.1 GCA_030773375.1 Pseudomonadota bacterium | reverse complement strand
GAGAGGGCAAGCACGCTCACCACCGCGATGATCAGCGCCACGCCGTCCGGAAGTCCGAACCTTTTGGAGACCGGATTGGCGATAATCCGGAAGATCACCGCAACGAGCACGGCTCCGAACACAAGCACCAGCAGGCTGCGCAGCTGCCACAGCAACAGCGCCAGTGCGACGATGGCGATCGCGATGAGCAGCCGCTCCATGAACTGACGGTGAGACATGCGAAATCCCTCCGGTGGTGCCATAACAGGAACAAAATCAGCAGCGAGGCTGTTCCGCAGGCGTATCTTTTATATTCAGCGGAGAAGGAAAATGATCGGCAAGATTATCGGTGCCGCAATCGGAAAGCGCGTCGCAGACCGTTACAATAGCGGCGCCAGAGGCATGATCATCGGAGCGATTGCGCCTGCGGTCGCCCGCCGGGCTTTCGGCCCGCTTGGCCTCGTGCTTGGCGGCGGCTATCTCGCGAAGAAGCTTTACGACAGCCGGAAGCGGCGGACGGGCTCGCGAGATTGAGGAAGTCGGCGCGCGGATTCGCCTTCAGGATCCGCCGCCTGCAGGTTTGATTTTCAGCAGCCGCATGGAGGCGATCGGCGGGCGGTTTGCGAGCGCGGCGGCGCCAGTGATCAGCCGCAGATCCGGATCCGGACCGTCTCCATCTGGTGAGCGCTGAGGCGGTTCAGAGGGAATATGTCCGCCGTTCCGCCTCGACAAAGACGCTGAGGCCATTGACGCCGTTCATCGCTCCGGCTCTTCGTCTGGAGGGGGAAGGGCAGGGGGCACTCCGGGCGTCACAATCGGAATTTCGATCGGAACCGACGGTCTGTCATCGCCCGGCGCGGTTGGCTGTGCCGAAACCGTCACCGATTCGTCGCCGACCTGCACTCCCAGCTCGTAACCGGTTCCTTCGATCGGTACTGTCAGGGCTGGGCCTTCTGCCCTTTGCGGAGCCTCGGGAGCTGCGCGCGGAGCCTGAGTGTGCGGCGGTGCCCGCACCGCCTGGGACATGAAGTCGCGCCAAATGCGCGCCGGAAGCCCGCCGCCTTCGATCCCTTTCAGCGGCGTGTTGTCGTCGTTCCCGACCCACACCGCCGTCACGAGATCGCCCGCAAAGCCGACAAAGATCGCGTCGCGGTGGTCCTGCGTTGTTCCCGTCTTTCCGAAGGTCTGGACGCCGAGCGCCGCCGTCCGTCCTGTACCGCGGTTGACGACGCTGGCGAGTAGATCGAGCAGCTTTTCGTCTGCATCCTGCCCGAACCGCCGCTGATTGCTCCACAAGCGATCGAACCAGCTCCCCTCCGGTTCGGGCAGGCCGTGCGCGCGCACCGGGTAGCGGCCATGCGCCACTGCGGCATAGGCTTGCGTGAGCTCGAGCAAGGTGATGCCGGACGTGCCGAGCGCCAGGCTCGGCTGGGCGGCAAGCGGGCTCCTGACGCCGAGGTCGCGCGCGGCGCGGATCACTTCCTCCCTGCCGACCCGCTCCGCCAAACGCACAGCCGCGACGTTGCTGGACACCGCAAAGGCCTCGCGGAGCGTGACGAGGCCGCGATAGCGCCCGCTGTTGTTCTTCGGCGTCCAGCCGCCGATCGTCAGCGGTTCGTCCTCTATCTTGCTGGAAGGATCCAGGCCGGCCCGAAACGCTGCAAGGTATACGAACAGCTTGAAGGTGGAGCCCGGCTGCCGACGCGCCTGGGTGGCGCGATTGAACGGGCTTTTCGAATAATCCTTGCCGCCCACCATCGCGACGACCTGTCCATCCGGACGCATCGCGACGAGTGCCACCTGCGCCTTTCCAAGCCGCGCGCGGCCGACCGTCCGCACGGCCAGCCGCTGGAGACGGCTGTTGAGCGTGGTCTCGATGGTCTGCTCGCCATAGCCGCCGCCGGCAAATTCGCGCGCCTCCGGAAGAACCCAGTCCGCGAAGTAGGTGCCGGTGGGAATGTCTCGCACCCGCCGTACGTTCAGTTTCACGCGCTTCAGCTTTTTCGCTTCCGCCTCGCTGAGGTAGCCGGTCTCGACCATGCTCGCCTCGACGAGCTTGGCGCGTGCACGCGCCCCTTCCAGGTTTTTGCTGGGTGCGAGGCGGGAAGGCGCCTTCAGGACGCCGGCGAGCATGGCAGCCTCGGCTACGCTCAGTTTCTCCGGCTGCTTGGAGAAATAATGCAGCGATGCGGCTCGCAGGCCGTAGACGTTGTCGCCGAAATAAGCGTTGGAGAGGTAGCGGGAGAGGATCTTCTCCTTCGAAAGCCATGCCTCCAGCCACAGCGCGATGAAGAGCTCGCGCACTTTGCGTCCCGCGGTCTGGTCAGAGCTCAGGAAGGACAGCTTGGCGAGTTGCTGCGTGATCGTGCTTCCGCCTTGGCGGACGCCTCCCGCGGCCGCATTGCGGATCGCAGCGCGGAGAATGCCCCAGGGATCGATCCCGACATGCGTGTAAAAGCGCCTGTCCTCAATGGCGATGAACGCGGCAGGCACGTGGTCGGGAAGCTCCGTCACCGACACCGGCTGATCGGTGATCGCGCCGCGCCGGGCAATCGGCTTGCCGTCGGCCGAGACGAGCACGATTCCAGGCGGCGCGATCGGCTGAAGCGACTTCGAAAGGGGGGCCGTGACGGCAAGCCAGCTGAACAGCAGCCCGAACAGCATCGCGATGATGATGCCGGGGCGCAGGTACCAGCGGCGGCGGCGGGGCGGCGGGAGCTGGACTTCCGGAATGTCCGGCGGCGGTGCCGCCATCGGGGCAGCTGCCGGGGAAAAGTCGTTCATCAGCACCAACTGGGCTCCCGGAGGAATGAGCTCAACCTATTTCTCGCAACGGCAGCCGAGGTCAAACCGCTTTTTTGCCGCTGGCAGACGCTGGGAGGGGATAAGCCGTGGTCGATTTCACCCGCTCCATTGCGAACCGAGACGTTACGTTTTTCAAAGGGATGGAGGCAATCAGCTTCTGGTAGAAATCGTCGTAAGCCGGCATGTCGGCAACTTCTATCCGGAGCAGATAATCGACGTCGCCGGCCATTCGGTAGACGTCCATCACCTCGGGCATGTCGGACACGATAGCGGCGAAGCCATCGAGCCACTCCCTCGAATGATCACCCGTCTGGATCTCCACGAAGATGGTGAGGCCAAGCCCGATCGCGCGCGGGTCGAGCAGTGCAACCCGTCTTTGTATGACGCCCGCTTCCTCAAGCCTCTGAATGCGCCGCCAGCAAGGAGTCTGCGAGAGATTGACTCGGCTGGCAATCTCAGCGACCGGGATCGAAGCATCCTCCTGCAGAATGGCGAGGATCCTGAGGTCCGTGTTATCCATCTAACATCACACGCCGGGTGAGCAAAATCTTCTAGCTCCTGGAGGCAAGGCGCTACATTCTTGTTATCTTAGTGAGCGCATTGATCCTCGTCAAAAACCAAGCATATCCGCCATTCTTCGCGATAGCCTCGGCTTTGGGCACGGCTTTGCGGCTTCGCGGCCCTTTGCTGGTGGATTAGAAGTTTTTTCTCATTTGTGCGGGAGCGGAAAGATGGCGGACAGGAACGAGCTTTCGCTGAACGGCGCGACCGAGCTTGCGGCGATCGGCGGCGACACGCCCGCCGAGCGGCTGCGCACCCTGCGCGAGGTCGTCCCGGGCCGCATTGTCTTTACAACGAGCTTCGGGATCGAGGATCAGGCAATCGCGCATTTGATTTTCGAGGGCCGTCTCGACGTTGAGGTGGTCACGCTCGATACCGGACGCCTGTTTCCCTCCACCTACAAGGTCTGGGCGGCCACCGAGGAGCGATACGGGGTGCGCATACGTTCCTATCACCCGGATCAGGCCGCTTTGGCTGCGCATGTGGCGGACGCCGGGATCAATGGCTTCTATTATTCCAAGGAAGCCCGCACGGGATGCTGCACGGTGCGCAAGGTCGAGCCGCTCGGTCGCGCGCTGGCGGGTGCATCCGCCTGGGTCACGGGCCTTCGCGCCGATCAGTCGGGGCAGCGAGCGGCAGTGGACCTTGCCAGCTGGGACTCCGACCGCCAGCTCATCAAGGTTGCGCCTTTGTTTGACTGGACGCGCTCGCAAGTCGCGGATTTCTGCGCGGCGGAGGGCGTTCCCGTGAACGAGCTTCACGCGCAAGGCTTTCTCTCGATCGGCTGCGAGCCCTGCACCCGTGCTCTGAAGCCCGGCGAGCCTGAGCGCGCCGGGCGCTGGTGGTGGGAAAGCGACGAGGCAAAGGAATGCGGCCTTCATATCGGTGCCGACGGCAAGCTCGTCCGGAAAGTCGCGGCATGACGATCGAGCGCAAGCCCGAGGTCACTCACGCGCGGATCGCGCCGCTTCCGAACCTCCCCGTCTTTCACAAGATTGCCGGGCGCAAGGTGGTGGTGGCCGGGGGCTCGGAAGGCGCTCTTTGGAAGGTGGAACTCCTCAGCGCCGCGGGGGCCGACGTGCTCGTTCTGGCTGGCCACGAAGCGGCTGCAAGGCGGTTCGCGCCCCAGCCGGCGACGGTGCTCCCGCGGCCCTGGGAACCCGCGGACCTCGAGGGCGCGGCCCTCGCGCTCGCTGATGTTTCCGACCGCGGAGAAGCTCTTCGCTTCGTCGCCGCGGCCCGGGCGGCGGGCGCTCCAGTGAACATCATCGACCAGACCGAACTTTGCGACTTTCAGTTCGGCACCATCGTCAACCGCAACCCTGTGGTACTCGCAATCTCGACCGACGGGGGCGCGCCGATGCTCGGACAGTCGATCCGCGCCCGGATCGAGAGCGTGCTCCCGCTTGGGCTCTCCGCCTGGGCCAAAGCAGCTCAGGCCTGGCGGCCGCTCCTCAAGGAGAAGATCGGCCGGTTTCAGGACCGCCGTGCCTTCTGGCAGCGCTTCGCCGATCGCGCCTGGGCAGAGGTGGACCGCGCGCCGACCGAGCGGGATCGGGACGAGTTGCTGGACGCCGCGGAGCCGGGCCGAATGGGAAAAGTCACGCTCGTTGGTGCGGGACCTGGAGATCCGGAGCTTCTCACGCTCAAGGCTGTGCGTGCGCTCCAGTCGGCCACGATCATCCTCTACGACGATCTGGTCGGCCCGGAGATTCTCGAGCTCGCCCGGCGGGAGGCCCGGCGGGTTGCCGTGGGCAAGACCGGCCACGGCCCCTCCTGCAGCCAGAAGGAGATCAATCGCCGCATCCTCGAGCTCGCCCGGGCTGGCGAGACGGTCGTCCGGCTGAAAGGCGGTGACCCCCTGATCTTCGGCCGAGCGACGGAAGAAATCGAGGCGTGCCATGAAGCCGGGATCGATGTTGCCATAGTTCCGGGCATCTCCGCAGCACAGGGAGCGGCGGCCGCGCTCGGCTTCTCGCTCACCGAACGTAAAGAAGCACGGCGCGTGCAATTCGTGACCGGCCACGGCGCCGACGGCAAGTTGCCGTTGGATATCGACTGGAAGGCGATTGCAGACCCAGTCGCTACGACCGTCCTCTACATGCCGCGCAAAACGCTGGCGGAGTTTGTCGAGCGGGCGCTCGAACAGGGTCTCGATCCGGATAGTCCGGCCCTCGCGGTCGCCTCGGCCACTCTGCGCGAGCAGGCGCATGTCAGCGGCATGATCGCCGAGATTGCGGCACTCACCGCGAACCTGCCGGCGGGCGCGCCCGTCACCATCATCATCGGCCGGGTTGCCCGCGAGCGGGTCGGCCTCGCTACTGAAGTGAACCTCGCCGCATGAACGCTCCCACCAGCTCCACGCGCAGCCTCACCCACCTGGAGCAGCTTGAGGCGGAAAGCATCCACATCATGCGCGAAGTGGTCGCCGAGACCGAGCGTCCGGTGATGCTCTATTCGGTCGGCAAGGACTCGGCGGTGATGCTGCACCTCGCCCGGAAAGCCTTCTACCCCGCGCCGCCGCCTTTTCCGCTCCTCCATGTCGACACGACCTGGAAGTTCCGCGAAATGTATGCCCTGCGCGACCGCGTCGCTCGCGAGAGCGGCATGGAACTGATCGTCTACCGCAATCCGGACGCGGAGCGGCTCGGCATCAATCCGTTCGACCATGGCAGCCGCCACACCGACATGTGGAAGACGGAAGGGCTGAAGCAGGCGCTCGACCGATACGGCTTCGACGCTGCCTTCGGCGGTGCGCGCCGGGACGAGGAGAAGAGCCGCGCTAAGGAGCGCATCTTCAGCTTCCGCTCGGCAACCCACCGCTGGGACCCGAAGAACCAGCGGCCCGAGCTTTGGAACCTGTACAATGCGAGAAAGGCGAAGGGGGAATCGATCCGTGTGTTTCCGCTGTCGAACTGGACGGAGCTCGACATCTGGCAGTACATTTACGCCGAAGACATTCCGATCGTCCCCCTCTACCTGGCGGCGCCCCGTCCGACCGTCGAGCGGGACGGGCTCATCTTGATGGTCGACGACGAGCGCTTCCCGCTCAAGCCTGGGGAAGTCCCGATCGAGCGCTCCGTCCGCTTCAGGACGCTTGGCTGCTATCCGCTGACGGGCGCTGTCGAGAGCGAAGCGCGGACGCTGGCCGAGGTGATCCAGGAGATGCTGGTTGCAACCACCTCCGAGCGGCAGGGCCGCGCGATCGACCGCGACGGCGGCAGCGCCAGCATGGAAAAGAAGAAGCAGGAAGGATATTTCTGATGGCGACCGCACTCCGCCGGAGGGAGACCGCGGCCGAAACCGCGCGCGCCGAAGTCGAGGCCTATCTGGCGCTGAACCAGAAGAAATCGCTGCTTCGCTTCATCACCTGCGGGTCCGTCGACGACGGCAAATCGACACTGATCGG
>JALYNE010000178.1 GCA_030773375.1 Pseudomonadota bacterium | reverse complement strand
GAACGTCACCGGCATCTCCGACCGAGACTTTGTGCCGGACCCTGAGTTGGCTCACGCGCACGGCAAGCCAGATGTTCATGAGGGCAGCGGCGGCCGCCATCGTGAGCGTGATCGGTAACATCATCCCCTGTATCTCCCCTGCTGGATGCCCAGCTTGCACGGGCGCGCGCCCCTTGCAACTGCCGCGGAATAGGCTATAGGCGCAAGCGCTCACGTGCGAGCACCCGGCCGCCAGGCCTGCGGCCCTTCTGGCCGTTTGGCCTTGGTCCTGCGCTCGCCCGCATCATGAACTTTAGCGAACAGGTGCCAGGATGGCCGTCCCGAAGAGAAAAACGTCGCCCTCGAAGCGCAACATGCGCCGCAGCCACCACGCGCTGAAGCCGGTCAATTTCCAGGAATGCCCGAACTGCGGCGAGCTTCGTCTGCCGCACAATCTCTGCAACGCCTGCGGCCACTATAACGGCCGTGAGATCCGCCCGGTCGAAGCTTAAACCCAAGCTCGGGAGGCGAAAGCCGTGGGCAAGTCGCCGCGGATCGCATTGGACGCGATGGGTGGCGACGTTGGCCCCGCGGTCATCCTCGCGGGAGCGGCGCGCGCACATGCACGCCGCCCCGATCTGCGCTTCCAGGTGTTCGGCGATGAGCGGGTGATCGGCAGCGAGCTCGCCACGCACGTTGAGCTTCAGCCGGCGGTTGAAGTGGTTCACTGCCCCGACGTGATCGCCGGCAGCGAAAAGCCAAGTCAGGCGATCCGCCGTTCCAAGACCACCTCGATGGGGCGGGCCATCGCGGCCGTGAAATCCGGCAGTGCCGACGCGGCCGTTTCGGCCGGCAACACCGGCGCGATGATGGCGATGGCCAAGCTTGCGCTACGTACCATGCCGGGGATCGATCGGCCGGCACTCGCCGCCTTGCTGCCGACGCTCGGCGAGAATGACCTCGTCATGCTTGATCTCGGCGCCAATACCGAGTCGGACGCCCAGAACCTCGTTCAGTTCGCCGTCATGGGCGCGGCTTATGCTCGCGTCGTGCTCGATCTCGAGCGGCCGCGGGTGCAGCTGCTGAACATCGGCACCGAGGATCTGAAAGGCACGGACGAGTTGAAAGATGCTGCGGCGATCCTGCGCGATGCCGACTATCTCGGCATGCGCTTCGAGGGCTTCATCGAGGGGGACAAGATTTCCCGCGGAGATGCCGATGTGGTGGTGACCGACGGCTTTTCCGGAAACATCGCGCTGAAGACGGCGGAAGGCACTGCGCGCTTCGTGACCGACCTTCTCCGGCGCGCGTTCACGAGCTCCGTTCGCTCGAAGATCGGCTTTCTGATTTCTCGTCCGGCGACCGAGCTTCTGCGCCATCATCTTGATCCCAACAACCACAACGGCGCGGTATTTCTGGGCCTGAACGGGCTCGTCGTCAAAAGTCATGGCAGCGCGAACGAAAAAGGCGTTGCCAACGCAATTCGAGTTGCGGCCCGGATGGTACGCGAGGATCTGACCCGGAAGATCTCGGAAGACCTCGATAACATTTCGGCTCACCGTGCGCCGGCGGCCGCGAAATGACGCGGCGTTCCGTCATTGCGGCGACGGGGTCCGCGCTGCCCCCGCTGCGCGTGACCAACGCCGAACTCGCAGAGCGTGGCGTAGATACAACGGACGAGTGGATCGTCGACCGTACCGGCATTCAGGCGCGACACTTCGCAGCCGATGGGGAGACGACGGCGACGCTCGCGACCGAGGCCGCGCGCAAGGCACTGGCGCAGGCCGGTGTACCGGCAGAAAAAGTAGGGCTGATCGTCCTTGCCACGGCAACGCCCGATCAAACCTTTCCCGCCAGTGCAACGCGCGTCCAGACGGCGCTCGGCATCAACGACTGCATCGCGTTCGACATTGCAGCCGTCTGCACCGGGTTCCTTTATGCTCTGTCGGTTGCCGACAACATGCTGAAGGGCCGGATGGCCGATTACGCGCTTGTGATCGGCTCAGAGACCTTCAGCCGGCTCTTGGATTGGGAGGACCGCACGACCTGCGTCCTGTTCGGAGACGGCGCAGGCGCGATCTTGCTCAAAGCGGAAGAGACCGACGATCGGGGCGTCCTTGCCACGCGTCTTCACGCCGACGGGCGGCATAATGACCTTCTTTATGTAGACGGCGGCGTCTCGACGACCGGCACCATCGGCAAGCTCAGGATGAAGGGCAAGGAAGTCTTTCGGCACGCAGTTGTGAACCTGGCCGACGTGCTTGGCGAGACCTTGACCGCTGCCGGGCACAGCCCGGACGAGGTGGATTGGGTGGTGCCGCACCAAGCGAACAAGCGGATCCTCGATGCCACGGCGAAGAAGCTGGGGCTCGACCCCAATCGGGTGATCGTCACGGTTGACCAGCACGCCAACACCTCGGCGGCCTCCGTGCCGCTGGCGCTGGATGTTGCAGTTCGGGACGGTCGGATCAAGCGAGGGAACCTGATTGTGCTTGAGGCAATGGGCGGCGGCTTTACTTGGGGAGCAGCCGTCGTACGCTACTGATTCTGCGATCGGCGAGAATGGCCGATTGCACTCACAGGGAAGCTATATTAGTCTTCCGCAATTCGGGGGGAGGAGAAAGCTCATGGCGGACGCCGGAACAATGCGGAAAGTGGAGGCTGGAACGCTGACACGGGCCGATCTTGCTGACGTGGTTCATCACGAAATAGGCCTATCCCGAGCCGAATCCGCAACCATCGTCGAGCGCATCCTCCACCACATGTGCCATGCACTTTCAGAGGGTGAGAACGTCAAGATCTCCGGGTTCGGAAGCTTCATTCTGCGCGACAAGGGCGAGCGCGTCGGGCGCAATCCCAAGACCGGGGTTGAAGTTCCGATTGCGCCGCGCCGGGTGCTCACCTTCCGGGCGAGCCAAATCATGCGCGAGCGGATCGTCAAGGGCGCCTGACGCCTTGGCGGCGCCAACCCGCAAAAGCGAGCAGGCTTTTCGAACCATCGGCGAACTCGCCGACGAACTTGGAATCCCCCAGCATATCCTGCGCTACTGGGAGACTCGTTTCCCGCAGCTGCGTCCCCTTCAACGCGCCGGCAACCGGCGCTATTATCGTCCAGCCGATGTCGCGCTCGCGCATCGCATCCACCGCCTGTTGAACCAGGACGGCTACACGATTCGCGGCGTTCAGCAGCTTTTGGCAGGCGGCGCCGCGGATGGCGAGGCAAGCGAAGCTGCGGTGCCCCCGCCTCCACCTTCCCCCGCCGACCAGCAATATTCTGGCGACGCGCTTCGCGCCCTCCGCAAAACGCTCCGCGACGCGCTCGACGGTCAATAGCTGTCTTCGTCTGGGCCGAGCTCCGGGTCTAGATCGCGCGGGCGGATGAATCTGGTGAGAGCCCCGATCCCTTCGGAAACCTCCTGCCAGCGTTCCACCGGAAGCCTGATCTCCGCGAGCGTGGCCGTCGGATATTTGATCTCGAGTTCGGAACGGAGGGCGCCGCTGCTGGTGAGCAGGATCGCGAGCCGTTCAAGGCCCGGGTTGTGGCCAACGATAAGCAGGCTCTGCGTGGCGTCAGGCATCCCGCGGACGATCTCGAGCAGGGTCTCGGGATGGGCAAGGTAGACGCGCTGGTTGAATTCGGGATCGAGGCTGCGGCCATAGCCATCGCTTACCTCGTCCAAGGTCTCACGAACCCGTGTCGCCGGAGAGGCGATGACCTGATCGAAGATCAGCGCTTGCGCCCGCATCTCCCTGCCGATCGTCTGCGCTGCCCTGCGGCCCCGCTTGTTGAGCGGCCGATCGAAGTCGCGCGCAACGGGATCATCCCAGGTCGATTTGGCGTGCCTGAGCAGCGTCAGCGTCTTCATGGCTTCCTTTGCGCGTACAGTCCTTGCGGCCATGCAACAAACCAGCGTCAGTTGAAAGACGGGACCGCACAGTCTCGATCGCTTCTCCGAGCGGCACGCGCCGGATCGAGACAGCGGGTGGGAAGGCGCTGAGCAGCCGGGTCGGAGTCGCTGCTGAAAGAAGCACGAAGATGCCGCGATCCTGCTGCCGCCGGATCAAGCGTCCAAAGGCCTGCGCAAGCCGTGCCCGGACGACCCGGTCGTCATAAGCGGAGCCGCCAGCAATCGCGCGACGCGCAGCGTGCAGCACGTTGGGCCGCGGCCATGGCACGCCTTCCATGACGACGAGGCGCAGCGACTGACCGGGCACGTCCACCCCGTCGCGAAGAGCGTCGGTACCCAGCAGGGAAGCGCGTGGGTCGTCGCGGAAGATATCAACCAACGTGCCGGTGTCGATCGGATCGACATGCTGGGCGTAGAGCGGCAGCCCGGCGCGGGCGAGCCGGTCGGCGATGCGGGCGTGAACGGATTTGAGGCGCTGAATGGCAGTGAAGAGTGCGAGCGTGCCGCCGCCCGCAGCTTCGATGAGCCGCGAATAGGCGCCGGCAAGCTGAGCGACATCGCCGCGCTTCAGGTCGGTCACGACCAGGACCTCGCTGTTGGCGGCATAGTCGAACGGGCTCTCGGCGGTGAAGCGGCGCGCCGGCTGATCGAGGTGGCACGCTCCTGTCCGGGCCTCGGCGGCGTCCCAGCCTTCCGCCCCACGCAGCGTCGCCGACGTGACGATGACACCATGGGCGGGTTTCAGCACCGTCTGCGCGAGCGGACGGGTCGGATCGAGCCAGCGGCGGTGGATGCCGATGTCGAACTCGCGGCCGTCCACCCGATCAACTGCAAGCCAGTCGACGAAATCAGGATCGGCAGGGCCGCCGAGCCGGCCCGCGAGCGCAATCCACGACGACAGCGTCTGAGTGCGCCAGGAAATCCCCCCAATCGCGCCTTCGATGCGCGCCCGCGCCGGGGCATCGAGCCAATCGGGCGCGTCCTCCAAAACCGCCTCGAGGCGTTTTGCCAACGCCATTAGCGGCCGGAGCAGCAACTCCATTGCTTCAACTGCGGGGGCCGCAGCCTCGATGATCGCCGGGTCGAGCTCAGCGATCTCGGTTTCGAGGCCGTAGCCTGCATCCTGCGCCGTCGCCCGGGCGTAAACGGTGCCCCGAACGGCCGCGAGCAGCTTCTCGATCGGCCCGAACGGTAAACCTTCGGCGATACGCTGTAGCCACGCATCGGAGGGAAGCGCGCCAGCGGCCTGGATCGCCGCGTCAAGCGCGGCGGCGCCGTTCTCGTCGTAAGAAGCGACATCGGTCAGCCGCGCGGCAAGGCCTCGCCGACGGCCACGCGATTTGCCCTCGGGTCCGATGATCCAGCGGCGAAGCTCGATCGTCTCCTGCCCCGTCAGCGCCGCTCCGAACGTGGAATCAGCGGCGTCGAACAAATGATGCCCCTCGTCGAAGACGATACGCGTCGGCGGATTGCCCGTGTCGCGCCCGCGGGCGGCGTTTACCATGACAAGCGCGTGATTGGCGATCACGAGGTCAGCCTCCGCGCTCGCACGCGTTGCCCGCTCGATGAAGCATTTGCGATAATGCGGACAGCCGGCATAGACGCACTCGCCGCGCCGGTCGGTCAGCGCGGTTGCTCCCGCGCGCCGAAACAGGGTCGGCAGCCAGCCAGGCATGTCGCCGCCAACCATGTCGCCGTCGCGCGAATACGCTGCCCAGCGCGCGACAAGCTGGGCGAGAATAGCCGCGCGGCCGGCAAAGCCGCCTTGGAGCGCGTCTTCGAGGTTGAGCAGGCAGAGGTAATTCTCCCGGCCCTTGCGAACGACTACCCTCTCCTTGCGCTCCTGCGCATCAGGGTAGATGCGCGCGCTTTCCCGATCGAGCTGACGCTGCAGCGCTTTGGTGTAGGTGGAGATCCAGACCGCCCCGTCCGCTTTTTCTGCCCAGAGCGACGCGGGGGCGAGATAGCCGAGCGTCTTGCCGATCCCGGTGCCTGCCTCCGCCAGGAGGAGGTGAGGCTGCCCTTCCACGCCCCGGGGCCCGAACGCGTCGGCGGCTGCCGCTGCATAATCTTGCTGACCCTGGCGCAGCTCGGCTCCTGACCCGGCAAGAGCGGCGAGGCGCTGAACCGCTTCCCCCGGCTCCACCCGCACAGGGCGCGGCTGCGCGCGCCCTGCGCTTTCCTCCCATTCGGGAAGCTTCGAGAAGAGCCATGGTTCGTCTCGATCAGGGCGCCGCAGCCGCTCGGCCACGGCAGTCGCCCACGGCCAGCGAAGCCTGTATAGCGACTGGGCCGATGCCCAAGCGCCCTCCCGCTCCGGCCATTCGCCTTCCAGCGTCTTCAGCAGTGCCCCAGCCACGGCGAGCAGAAAACTTGCCGCCTGCGTCTCACCTTCGGGCGCAGTAAGGCCCAGCGCATGTGCCAGTCCCTTGGGCGTCGGTACGGCAAAGCGCGCCGGGTGGACGAATGCCAAAAGCTCGAGCAGGTCGAGGCCGGACAGCTCGGGATAGCCGAGCCTTTGGCCGACCAGGGGCGCGTTCAGCATGATCAAAGGCGTCTCGGCCGCGCGGGCGATCGCTTCGCCGCGGCCGAGCGCCTCCACCTCGCCGCCCGCGTGCGCCATCCACACACCGCCATGGGTTGCGTAGAGCGCGGGATAGGGCAAAGAAGCGGCCATCCTGCCTAGATGGAGCGGCCGGAACGAAAGGGCAACGGGTGTCGGTACCTCAAGAGCTTCGCGATGCAGCCATGGTGGCCAAGGCATGGCCGTATGAAGAAGCGCGCAAGCTCCTCAAAAGGTATCCGAATGGCCCGGACGAGCGCGGCATCGTGTTCGAGACTGGCTACGGACCGAGCGGCCTTCCCCACCTCGGCACCTTTCAGGAAGTCGCGCGCACGTTGATGGTGAAGCACGCCCTTTCCGAGATGGTGGACTGGCCGAGCCGCCTCATTGCTTTTTCCGACGAC
>JALYNE010000177.1 GCA_030773375.1 Pseudomonadota bacterium | reverse complement strand
GCCAAGGGCACCCAGCTCCCGATCACCAAGGCGACCGGAGAAGGCGGCCAGTACATCCATTGGGCGGGCAACAGCGGCACGCTCGGCTGGAGCCTCGGGCCAACCCTTTATTCCTCGGCAATCAATGCACTGATCCGCACCGACGGCGGCAAGTATACCGTACCGAAAAGCGGCATCTCGTTGGCAATGCCCGTCCGGGCGGACGTGCCGCAAGGGCAGGTCGCGCTCGTCGGCGCAAAGGTCGTGACCATGGCCAACGATGCCGGCGGCATCATCGATGACGGCGTCATCATCGTGGAGGGTAATCGAATCCGCGCCGTCGGCCGGCGCGGCGAGCTCGCGATCCCGGCTGGTGCGCGCCAGGTGGACCTGACCGGGAAGACGATCATTCCCGGCCTGATCGATGCTCACGCGCACGGGGCACAGGGAGAGGACGACCTCATCCCCCAGCAGAACTGGGAGGCAATGGCGCACCTCGCATTCGGCGTCACCACCGTCCATGATCCATCCAGCACGTCCAGCGAGATCTTCCCAGCAGGCGAGATGCAGCGCGCCGGCGTGATCCTCGCGCCGCGCATCTTCTCGACGGGCGAGATCGTTTATGGCGCGAGGTCCCCCGGCCGCTATGCCGTGATCGACAGCTACGAGGATGCGCTCGCGCACGTCCGCCGGTTGAAGCTGCAAGGCGCCCACAGCATCAAGAACTACAACCAGCCCCGCCGTGACCAGCGCCAGCAGGTTGTGGCCGCGGCCATCGCCGAGAATATCGCAGTCGTGGCGGAAGGCGGCTCAGTTTTCGAGATGGACATGGCCCTGATCGCCGACGGCAATACCACGCTCGAGCACAACATCCCGCAGGCGATGATCTACAACGATGTGCTGAGCTTCTACGGCCAGACCAGGGTCGGCTATACCCCCACTTTGGGCGTTAGTTATGGTGGGCTCGGTGCCGAGCCTTACTGGATCGCCCAAAGCGAGGTCTTCCGCCACCCGCTCCTCACCCGGCACGTCCCCGCCGACGTCCTCAATCCCGAACTGGTCCGCGTCGTAAAGGCGCCGGAAGAGGATTATGTGGACAAGGTGAGCGCCCGCACCGCCCGCTTGCTGGCGCAGCGGGGCGTTCCGGTCAGCATCGGCGGCCACGGCCAGCAGCAGGGTCTTGCTGCTCATTGGGACATGTGGTCCTTTGCGCGGGGCGGCTGGACTCCCGTGGAAGCGCTGAAGGCGGGGACCATCACCCCTGCACGCGCGCTTGGCTTTCGCGACATCGGTTCGCTCGAGCCGGGCAATCTCGCCGACCTCGTCATCCTGAATGCGGACCCCACCGTCGACATTCAGAACAGCGACGACATCTCCAAGGTGATGTTGAACGGCCGTCTTTACGATGCCGCCACCTTGAACGAGGAAGTCACGGGCACGCGCCAGCGCCAGCCTTACTTCTGGGAAACGGAAGGAAGCGCCGCGACCGCTGCACAGCCTTAGCAGAACCGCCCCGCTCGAGCGGCCATCAACCTCCTTCACGCTAGGGATTCCGTAACCCTCCTTGTGCATAGTCGGCGCGTTGCAGTCGGGGGACGCGAATGGGCATGCACAAAAGGAATCTGGGTCTTGCGGGGTCCCTCATCCCCCGCTCGGAGCCTCGCCAGGTCGACCAGCGTTCGGAAGACCGGCTGGAAGGCTTGGTCCAGCGCGCGGTCATCACCTTCCGAGGTGAGGAGCATAGCGTCCCAGTCCTCAACATCTCGTCGCGCGGCACGATGCTCGAAAGCGACATCCTTCCCCGCATCGGCGAGGCGGTGGTTGTTCAGTTCGACAACTGCACCCGCATCCACGCTTTCGTGCGCTGGGTACGTGGAGGCCGCGTGGGCCTCAACTTCGGTCACGAAATAGTTCTTGGATAAGATGCTGCACGCAAAAATTACATTCGGTACGGAGCTTGATCTCCGCCGCTCCGAGTCCCGTCTCGAAGTGGCCGCCGAGATCGGCTTTCGCCCGCTCGGCCATTCCGCCGTGGAAGCCCGGCTGATGAACATTTCGAGCCGAGGCTTCATGGTCGAAACGCAGGCGGACGTCCGCCCGGGCGCTCGCGTCTGGCTAGCCCTTCCAGCGGCCGGCCGGGTCAATGCACTGGTCGTATGGGCATCAGGCGGGCGTCTCGGCGGTGAATTTGCCGAGCCGATTGATCCCCTGGCAGTGATCGAAGCGGTGGGGCTGAACTGACCACCCGTCCGGCGCGGTGCCCGGTGGCTAGTCCTGCAGCGCCCGGATAATGGTCGGAGCAATCCCGCTCACCATCTTCTTCACCCCCTGGAAGTTGGGGTGAACCCGGTCGGGCAGGTTGAGCTTAGGATCGCCCACGACCCCCGCCAGAAAAAAGGGATAAAGCGGCGCCCCGTATTTTCGCGCCAGGTCCGGGAAGATCGAATTGAACTCGGTCATATACCGCAGCCCCAGATTTGGCGGCGCGAACATCCCCGCTAGGACGACCGGAATATCACGACGCTTGAACTCGGCCATGATCGCGTCGAGATCTTCACGCGTCCGGGATGGCGGCAGCCCCCGCAGCATGTCGTTCGCGCCCAAGGCAACGATGGCCAGATCGGGTTTCACCTTGAGGCCGTCCAAAGTCCACTTGAGCCGCGTCCGCCCCTGCCCTGCCGTGTTCCCCGACACGCCGGCATTGATCACGTGCGCACGAATGCCGTTCCGCCGCAGCGTGTCCTCGAGCTGCGGCGCGAAGCCTTCACCAGAACGGAGCCCGTAACCGGCAGTCAGGCTGTCGCCGAAAGCGAGCACATATCGATCCTGAGCCGCAGCCGGAGCCGACATTCCACCCATGATCAGGAGCCCGAGATAGACAAACAGCCGGGTGAGCCGATATTGGCCGCATAACGACATCGGACCTCCTTCTCCTTCATGGCCACCTCCCACGTTATCGACGCCGAGAATGTTACCCTCGCGCTCGGCGCTGGGGCCGCGCGCGTGGAAATCCTGCGGGGTATCGGGCTACAAGTCGCGAGCGGGCAAAGCGTTGCGCTGCTGGGCCCCTCAGGCTCGGGAAAATCGTCTTTGATGGCAGTCCTTTCCGGGCTCGAGCGCGCCACTGCGGGCAGCATCCGCATCGCAGGCGCTGATTTCACCGCGCTCGGCGAGGACGACCTGGCGCGCGCGCGCCAAGGGCGGATCGGCATTGTTCTTCAGGCTTTTCACCTTCTCCCCACCATGACGGCGCACGAAAATGTGGCCGTGCCGCTCGAGCTTGCAGGCGAGGCCAACGCATTCCCACTTGCTGCGGCGGAACTGGAGGCGGTCGGCCTCGGGCATCGCCTTGCCCATTATCCTGCTCAGCTTTCGGGGGGTGAGCAGCAGCGCGTTGCCATCGCCCGGGCCACTGCACCCAAACCCGCTTTGCTTTTCGCCGATGAGCCCACCGGCAATCTGGACGCTAAAACAGGTGCGGCCATTCTCGACCTCCTGTTCGATCGGCAGCGCCGAAGCGGCGCCACGCTTCTGGTCATCACCCACGACCCGGCTTTGGCTGGCCGCTGCCACCGCGTCGTTGAGATGCAGGATGGGCGGATCGTGAGCGACAGTGCGGCGGGATGACATGAGCTCCGGCCCATCAAGCCGCTCGCTTGAAGCAAAGTCGAGAAGCCGCTCCGGGACAGCCATGGGAAGTGGGGATGCTTTTGCAACGCGCTCCACATCACTGGAGAAAAGGATGAGCTTGCCGCTGAGGCTGGCCGTTCGCGATCTGCGCGGCGGGCTGGCGGGCCTTCGCCTGCTGGCAATCTGCCTCTTTCTTGGCGTTGCCGCTCTGGCGGGGGTCGGATCGCTTTCCTCTGCCATCGTCTCCGGCCTCTCGGAGCGGGGGCAATCGATCCTCGGCGGCGACATTCAGCTCAGCATCGCGCAACGGGTAGCAACATCGGAAGAGCGGGCAGCCTTCGAGCGCTATGGAAAACGGTCCCATGTCACCCGGATGAGGGCCATGGCGGCGCGCCTTGACGGCTCTGAAAGCATTCTCGTCGAGCTGAAGGGCGTCGATCACGCCTACCCACTTTATGGGCAGTTCCGCTTGGGGGCAGGCGCGCTCCGGGCGCGGCCAGCAGCGAACGAAGTCGCAGTCGGCCGGGAGCTTGCCGACCGCCTCTCCATCCGCATCGGGGAGCACATTAGGATCGGCAACGCGCAGCTCCGCGTCATCGGGTTCATTGCGGAAGAGCCCGATCGCGCGGGCCAAGGCTTCACCTTCGGCTCGACGGCTCTCGTCGACCGTGACGGGCTTAAGGCTACAGGGCTCGTCCAGCCGGGCAGCCTCTACACCAGCGCATACCGCCTGAAGCTACCCGCCGGAACAAGCGCAGAGGGGGCCGCCAAGGAGCTCGCCACCCGCTTCGGCGATGCCGGCTATCAAGTCCAGGACCGCTCCAACGGCGCACCGCGCACCCGTCGCTTCATCGAGCGGGTCGGCCAGTTCCTCACGCTGATCGGGCTCACCTCCTTGATCGTTGCCGGCATTGGCGTGGGAAACGGCGTCTCCTCCTATCTGGACGCCAAACGCGCCACGATCGCCACGCTGAAGCTTCTCGGCGCCACCAGCCGCATCATCTTCATCCTCTATCTGCTTCAAATCGGCTTGGTGGCCATCGCGTCGATCCTCGCAGGGCTCGCGGCCGGCGCGCTGACGCCGTGGCTGGTCGGCCTCGTGGCCGGAAGCGCACTGCCCGTGCCGCCGCGCCTTTCGCTTTATCCGACGCCGCTTCTCTTCAGCGCCGCTTACGGTCTCCTCATCGCCTTCGTCTTCGCGATCCTTCCGCTCGCCCGCGCACGCACTGTTGCCGCCGCCTCTCTGTTCCGCGGCGCTTTGGAGCCGCCGCTCCGTCCCGCAGCGCTGCCCCTGCTAGGCGCAGCCGTTGGTGCGGGCCTGATCGCCGTTTTGGCCATTTTCAGCGCGCGAGAACCCGCTTTTGCGGCGGCCTTCATCGGTTCCGCGCTGGGGCTCCTCTTGCTCCTGACCCTGCTCGGAGCCCTCATCCGCTGGACTGCTTCGAAGCTTCCCCGCCCAGGCAATCCCCTGTTCCGCCTCGCGCTTTCCAACCTGCACCGACCGGCGGCTCAGACGGCGCGGCTGGTTGTCGCGCTCGGTCTTGGGCTCACCCTCTTCACGACGCTCGCCGTGATCGAGACCAATCTTTCCGGGCAGATCCGCACGAGCATTCCGGCCAAGGCCCCAAGCTTCTTCATGCTCGACATACCGGTCGAGGATGTTGCGCGGTTCCGGTCACTCGCCGGCCAGGCGGCGCCGCAAGGCGACCTCGTCACCATTCCATCGCTACGCGGCGCCGTAGTAGCCCTGAATGGCAGGCGGGTGTCTGAAATGGAAATACCCGAAGGGGCATGGTTCCTGCGCGGTGACCGCGGGCTCACTTACGCCCGTCAGGTGCCGGAAGGGAGCCGAGTGGTCGCCGGCACCTGGTGGCCAGGCGACTATGCCGGCCCGCCGCTCATCTCGCTCGACGTCGAAGCGGCACGCGCGGCGGGGCTCAAGGTCGGCGACAGCATGACTGTCTCCATCCTAGGCCGCGAGATCGAGGCGAAGATCGCCAGCCTTCGCGAGATCGACTGGGACACGATGGGGTTCAATTTCGTGATCGTCTTCGCGCCCGGAACGCTTGAAGGCGCACCGCATAGCTTCATGGCCACCATCTCCATGCCCGAAGCCCAGGAACGCCCGTTCGCTCGCTCCGTCTCCCGTGCATTCCCAACCGTTTCCGCGATCCGCGTCAAGGATGTGGTCGAGACCGTTTCGGAGATGCTCGGCCAGCTTGCAGTCGCGGTTCGCGCGGCTGCCTCGGTCGCGATTCTCGCCGGCATTGCGGTTCTCGTCGGCGCACTCGCCGCGAGCCGCCGCGCGCGGGTCTACGACAACGTGATCCTGAAGCTGCTCGGGGCGACCCGCGGGCGCATCCTTGCCGCCCAGGCGCTGGAGTTCGCCGTCTTGGCTGCAATCGTCAGCGCGGTTGCATTCGTGCTCGGCGCCGCCTCCGGCTGGTATGTCGTCGTGAAGGTGCTCGAACTCGAATGGGCGCCAGACTGGGCCACGGTAGCAGCGACGCTAGCGGCAGGCGCGTTCCTCACTTTGATTCTTGGCCTGCTGGGCTCGCTTCCTGCGCTTGCAGCACGGCCATCCCGAGCTCTGCGCGCTCTATAGGAGAGGAGACACTGGCGAGATCAGGCTGCTTCAGTCCGTCTCCTTCAGGTCCGATGCGGCTATCGCCCCGCCTCGCCACAGCGTGTATGATCCGGAGCCCGCCGCTCTCGCTCCGCCCGCCGCTTTTCCCGGCCCAAGCACTCCTCGTGCTTGCGAATGGCGCGGCCACGCTTCTCGTCGGCTTCGGATTGGCTGGTGGTAAGGACGTCCACCGTCTTCGAGGCCGCCCTGACGGGCAGCGTCACCACGTCGAGCGCAGTTCTCGCGATGCAGCCCGGGAGCGCGAGGATCGCCATTCCGCCAATGATAATCCGGATCATACTACCATCCTAGCTGCCTTATCCTTGTCCCAACATGAACCAAAAATTGGTCGGCTAATCCATTATAATTGCGCTGAGCCGCTTCTCGGTTATCATCTACGGACCGAGTCCCGGGGGGGAATGCGAAGAAATGAACAAGTCCGATTTCGATTATTATCGCGCACGGATCGCAGAGGAAGAAATCGCGGCGCAGCGCGCCACCCATCCTCTGGCTGCCCAAAGTCACCGTCGCTTGGCCGAGGAGTATGCGAGCCTGATCATCGCTGTCGAGCAGGAACTCGTGACAAGTGGTGCCGGGCAGGGCTAGCATCCTTCGGCTGGCAAGCGACG